>JACDEC010000534.1 GCA_013816645.1 Planctomycetota bacterium | reverse complement strand
CCCTGGGCTCGGCACCGCCGGCTCCGGGCCAGATCCCGGCCCCCGCGCGCGAGCTGGCGCCGACCGCCCCGCCGGCGACCACCACCACGACCCAGGTCGGCGGCGACCAGGACAACCCGGTGGTCATCACCACCGACAGCGTCACCAACCGCCTGATCTGCCTCGGCGATCCGCGCGCGCTCGACCAGATCGAGGCGCTGCTCGCCCAGCTCGACAAGCGCCAACCCCAGGTCGAGCTCGAGGTCATCCTGGTCACCCTGTCCGACACCCAGAGCCGCGACCTCGGCGTCGAACTGATCGGCCAGATGCAGCGCGGCGAACTCACCTACACCGTGTCGTCGCTCTTCGGCCTGAGCAGCGCGCCGGCCGGCGATCCCGTCAATCGCCAGCTCGGCAACGCCTCGGGGCTCGGCGGCGTGGTCGTCAATCCCGGCGACTATGCCGGCGTGCTGCGCGCGCTCGAGACCATCACCAAAGGCCGCTCGCTGATCCGCTCGCAGGTCATCGTCGCCAACAACGCCAAGGCGACGGTCAACGGCGTAGTCCAGGAGCCGGTGACCTCGATCAACAGCGGCCAGCAGGTCGCGACCACCACCTACGCCGGCACCACCGACGCCGGCACCCAGCTGACCATCCAGCCGCAGATCTCGGCCGCGGACTACGTGAACCTGACCTACACCGTCAGCCAGAGCGCCTTCCTCGGCGAATCGACGGTGACCGCCGACGGCTCGGTCATCCCTCCGACCAAGCGCACGGACAGCGTATCGAGCGTCGCCACCATCCCCGATGGTTTCGTCATCGCCCTCGGCGGCCTCTCCAACCGCAGCCGCAACAGCAGCGAGTCGCGCCTACCCTTCCTCGGTGGCATCCCCGGGCTCGGGCACCTGTTCAAGAACCAGGGCAAGAGCGAATCCGAATCGCGGTTCTACGTGTTCATCCGCGCCAATGTCCTGCGCCACGCGGCGTTCGAGGATCTGCGGCGGATGAGCGCGCGGGACGTGAAGCAGGCGGATGTCGATGATGGGGTGCCGGAATTGGTGCCGGAGATGGTGAAGTAGGAAAGCGAATGGCCCTTGGATGAGCAGCCAGTGAAAATGAGGTCGGCGGCAGAGACCGCAGGGTGATGTCAATTCCCGGCCCGATGGCGTCGTTCCCCGCTACGCATGCAGGTCGCAGGGACTGAGGTCGGCTTCCTACAGGCGGCGACGCCGACGTCGACCACCACCCAGTCCGGCGACGAGGACAACCCGGTCATCATCACCACCGACATCGTCACCAACCGCCTGATCTGCCTCGGCGATCCGCGCGCCCTCGACCAGGTCGAGAGCCTGCTCGCCCAGCTCGACAAGCGCCAGCCGCAGGTCGACCTCGAGATCATCCTGGTCACGCTGTCCGCCACCCAGAACCGCGGCCTCGGCATCGAACTCGTCGGCCAGATGACCGGAAACAGCCCGCTCATCTCGGAACAGAGGCAAAGAAGACGCCCGATGGTGGACCAAGGGCGCGTTTGGCGGTGAGGTAGACGCGGATGACGACCGCTGGCTGAACGTCAGGCGCAGTCGGCTGGACCACGCTCGGCGGTGCGGACTGCGGCGGGCCGGCATGAACCGGGGCGATCAACCCAAGCAGGAGCGCGAAGACGGCGAAAAACAACCGTGCCGAACTACTTCACAGACTTGAGGCGTGGAGCACGTCGATCCCGCAGTTACTTCCCGAACAATTCGGCGTGGCTGCCTGTTCGGGTGAACCTGATCTCGTTCCCTTTGATCATGTACGCAAGCAACCAGTCGGGTCGGACGTGGCACTCCCTGAAATCCTTGTTGTTCCCGCCAAGCTGATGGTCCTTGAACTTCGGCTCCAGCGGGACGCGCTTGATGAGTTTCTCGATGACTGCTTGCAGTTCATCCATCGGAAGGCGGGACTTCCGGCACCTCTTCCAATCCTTCTTGAACTGGCTGGTGTAAGCGGGCTGAAGCGGACCCTGGCTCAACGGTCAAGATCCGCGAACAGGTCGGCCGCGTTCTTGGCCTTATGCACCCGTCCCTTACGGACGTCGTTCATGGCCTCAGCGGTCTTCTTGGTCGGAATCCGCAGATCAAAGGGCATGGCCTTCAATAGCTCAATCTGCGCGTAGAGCATGTTGATGGCCTGCGACGGTGCGATGCCGAGCTTCTCAAGCACGGCCTCGGCCCGGTGCTTCCGGCGAGGCTCGATACGGGCACGGACCATCTCGGTACGAAGGGCAGTGGCGGTCATCGCTTCAATGTAGCACGCCTGTGCCACAAGAGCAATCCCTACCTCCCGCCATCTTACTCATGCCTGGGAACCTTCCTGCGGCAACCCCACCTCGATCTCCGGCATGGCCTTGTCCTAGTCCTCCTTGAGGTGGGCTCATGGTCGATGGGGTGGTCGATGGGACAGGCATCTTCTTTCTCGACCAGGATATCGCCGACGAAAACAACACCCTGGGTCTCAGCTCGACTGTCGGTGTCGACGGCGACGCAAGCCGCTTCGGCATCTTGGCGATAGATCGATGGGGGATCGATGGAACAGGCGCTCCTTTATCGTCCCCCATTTCTGACCCTGCCCCCTGGCCCATTGCTCGATCGATCCTGACGTTGACGCCGTTCTTGCCACACTCCCCTCACGTGCGAGTTACGCGGTGGACGGCTATTCTCGAGCGATCAGGCAGCCGCGTCGGCGAACAGCGGGCAGCGATTGGCCACCCAGCCCGTGCCTCGGCGCTTCGCTTCGATCGCGCGCGCGGTCACTCGGCCGACGCCCGTGCCGCGCATCTGGCGGCAGGCGATCATCGTCGCCATCCAGCCATCGGCATCCAGGTGCAGACGAGCCGGCTGCTCAGCCAGATCGGGATCGATGCGCCCACGTTTTTGCCTGAGCGCACCATGCGCCCGC
>JACDEC010000091.1 GCA_013816645.1 Planctomycetota bacterium | reverse complement strand
GCGCTGGACGGTGCGGCGGACGCGCGCGGCGAGCTGCAGCCGGCGGCTGCGCGTGCTCGCCACCACGAACAGCACCCGCTTCGCCAGCGCGGCCCCCGTGGTTTTGGACAGGGTGGCCGTGGCCAGGCGGTGCAGGCTCGCGAAGTCCACGAACTGCTGCCGCGCCGCCGGATCGTCGCGCACCTGCGCCAGCAGTTCGGCCGATTCCGCGTCGTCGAGCGCGCCCAGCGCCCAGCGACCGAGCAGTTCCTCGAGACGCTCGTTCATGCCGGGCTCTTCTGCATGCATTCGCGCACCGACATCATCATCCGGTAGAGCGCCTTGGCCAAGGCCGCGGTGTTCTGCTTGAAGTCGCGAGCCAGCGTGGCGATGGGCTGTTCGTCCTGGTAGCGCCGCAGGAACAGCGTCCGGGAACGGGGCGGCAGCTTGTCCAGGCAGCAGCGCAGCCGGCCGACGTCTTCGCTCGCGGTTGGCGCGTCGCGTTCCAGGCGTTCGATGCTGTCCTCGATCAGCACCAGGTCGAGCGAGTCGGGATCGCTGCCGCGCCGGCGTTGGCGATCGCGCAGCTCCTCGCGCAGGCGGTTGCGGGCGATGCCCTTCAACCACGGCAGGAACGTGCCGCGCGGCTGGTAATCCGAGATGCGTTCGTAACAGACGACGAATGCGGCCTGCACCACTTCCTCGGCGAGTTCCAGGTCCGGGGCGCGCGCCGCGGCAAAGGCGCGGACCTCGCGCTCGCAGCGCTCGACCAAGGTGGTGAAGGCGTCGCGTTCGCCGTTCTGGGCGCGCATGACCAGCGCATCGATATCGTCGGCATCGCTCATGCAGATCTCACAGCGTACGCTGCGGCGACGGCCTGCGCCAGGACGCGGCGAAGCCTCCCCCGCCCGAGCGGGCGAGGGAGGCGCACGACTGCCATCGTGGCGCTGGCCACGACCTGCCGATCAGCCGTTGCCGGGGCTGGAGGACACCACCGACACCTGGTCGAAGACGCCGCTGCACACCGTGCCATCGTTGTGGCTGGTGACGGCCAGCCCGATGCGCAGGACCGCGCCCATCGGGATCGACACGCTGCCCACCTGCTGCCAGGTCGATCCGTTGGACGATTGATAGCCGGCAACGGTGTCGCCGATCCGCTCGAGCCGCAGCCAGGTGGGAGCGCCGACCGCCGGCCCCTGCGTGTGGTCGCTCGGTCCGCCGGCGACCGTGCGCCGCTGGAAGCTGACGCCGTTGCCCGGAGTCACCGCCATGAACGCGTGGCGGGCGCTGGCATCGCCAACCTCGCGGATCATCACCCCCGCCTTGGCCCACGGATCGGTCGCGGTCACCGAAATCACCCTGGCCACGATCTGCCCGTCACCGTCGAGCCGGCGCCAGGCGTACTGGAATTCGTCGGCCTGGCCCCAGATGTCGGCGCCCGATCCAGCGATGGTGAAGATGCCAGCGTCTGCCCGCGACGAGCCGACCACCGCGACCCCGCCGATATCCGCGCAGGTCCAGCCATCGGGCAGCGTGCCGCCGCCGACCCCGGCCTCGGCGGGCGACAAGAAGGCCCCGGCGATGACCTGCTGGGCGATGCCCGGTCCCTGCCAGGCGACGGCCAGGCAGTCGCCGCCGCCCTGCTCCTTCTGCAGCGCCTCGATGGAGTACCGCGCCCCGCCCTGCAGGGTCACCGCGGCGGAACGCTGCTCGGGGAAGGCGTTCCACTGGCGCGAGCCGGTCGAACTCGACACCCGCGCGATGCGCAGCTTGGCCGCGGAGTTGTCGCTGCTGCTCAACCAGAGTTCACAGTTGTCGTCGCCGGCGATCCAGAAGGTGTAGGAGCCGGTGGCGGCGGGATGGAGGTAGCCGCGCATGCGCGTGCCGTATTCGTCTCCCCAGTTGGCCGGGGCTTCGAAGCTGGTCTGGCGGCTGGATCCGGTCGGCGCGCTGGCGACCGGGATCTGGGCGACGCTGGTACCGGTGATGCCGGACCACCATTCGCGCAGGATCCCGCCCGAGGCGACCATCGTGCTGGGCGCGGGCGACAGGCAGGCCCCCGGGATCACCTGCTGGCCGATGCCCGGTCCCTGCCAGGCGACGGTCAGGCTGTCGCCGCCGCCCTCCTCCTTCTGCAGGGCCTCGATGTAGTACGCGGCGCCGGCCTGCAGCGTGACCGCAGCCGAGCGCTGCTCGGGGTAGCGAGCCCATTCCCGGGCGTTGGTCCAACCCGGGACCGTGGCGATGCGCTGCTTGGCGGCCGTGCGATCGCTGGTGCTGAGCCAGAGCTCGCAGTTGTCGTCGCCGGACACCCAGAAGGTGTAGGAACCGGTGACCGGCGGGTGCACCAGGCCGCGCATGCGCGTGCCGTAACGTTCGGCCCAGTTGGTCGGGGCCTCGAAGCTGGTGGGCAGGCTGGAACCGGTGGGCGCGCTGGCCACGGGGATCTGCGCCACCGCGGTGCCCGAGATTCCGGTCCACCATTCGCGCAGAATCACGCCCGCGCCGCCGATGGTCACCGGTGACAAGTAGGATCCGGCGATGACCTGGCGGGCGATACCTGGCCCCTGCCAGGCGACAGCGAGGCTGTCCCCGCCGTCCTGCTCCTTCTGCAGCGCCTCGATGTAGTAGCGCGTGCCGGCCTGGAGGGTCACCGTGGCTGAACGCTGTTCGCCGTACTTGTCCCACTCCCGTGAGTTGGTCCAGCCGGGAACCGTGGCGATGCGCACCTTCGCGCCCCAGCTGTCGCTGGTGCTCAGCCACAGCTCGCAGTTGTCATCGCCGGAGATCCAGAAGGTGTACGAGCCCGTGACCGGCGCGTGCACGTAGCCGCGCATGCGCGTGGCATAGTGCTCCGCCCAGTCGATCGGCGCCTCGAAACTGGTCGCCTGGCTGCTGCCCGTGGGCGCGGTGGAGGTGGGGATCTGCGCCACGGAGTAGCCATCGACGCCGGTCCACCATTCGCGCAGGATGCTGCCCGACCCGCTACCGGACGACGATGGCGCGGCGATGGCCACGGCGACGGTGATCGTATCGCTGCCGCCCCGGCCATCGCTGACCCGCGCCACGACGCTGTCGGCGCCGCTGGCGCCGGCGTTGGCCGTGTAGGAAAGCGCCCCGCTGCCGGTGACGCTGGCCACGCCCTGGCTGCCCTGGCTCTGGATCGACCAACTCAGTGCGTCGCCATCAGTATCGCTGGCGGCGAGCGCCACGCACGCGCTGGCGCCGGCAACGACGCTCAACGACACCGGATCGGAGGTGGTGATGGTCGGTGCCCGGTTGGCCGGCGGCACGCCGGTGGCGGCGACGCCCGAGATGGTCCGGCTGTTGCCGGCGGTATCGGTGACCACGGCCGACCAGGTGTGCTGGCCGTCGGCCATGCCGGCGGTGTCGACGTTCACCGTCCAGGGAGCCCGGTAGGCGAGTCCGACGTGGTGGCCATCGACCAGGAAGCGCACGTGCGACACACCGCGGTCGTCGCTCGGGGCGACGGTGAAGGCGACCACGCCGTTGACCGTCGAGCCGGGGACGGGAGAGGTCACGCTGCCGCCGGGAAGCGTGAGATCGGACGCGGGAACCGCGCTGCTCGCCGAGCCGTTCGCCTCCTGGCCGTACGCGCGGAAATCGTTCCAATTCCGGTTGCCGTTCATCCACGCCCAGTGGCGATCCGCGAGGCTCGGCGAGATGTAGGTGTTCCAGTCGAACGAGTTCCCCTGCGAGGCGAACACCGCTTCGCTGCCGGCGGGATTGTCCCTGAGGTCCTGCGCGAGGCCGGTGTGGCCCCGCGTGCCGCGGAAGATCATCGTGTTGTGGTGCACCCGCACGTTCTTCGCGAGCAAATCGCCGAACACCCTCGGGTCATGGGCCGGCCGATCCTGCTGGGAAACGGTGATGCCAGTGCCGCCGCTGGCCGCGACCTCGATGTCGTTGTCGTATACCTCGGTGTCCTGCGAGATCGAGACATGGATCTGCGCGCCGTACATCCATGTCTGATCGGGGTCGAGCTGCTTGCAGTTGCGCAGCACGCGGTTGCGGCGGATCACCGCGGCATAGCTGATCTCGTGCATGATGCCGCTCTGCTCGTTCTCCCAGATCAGGTTGTCCTCGTAGGTGGTGTCGCGGCAGCTGATGTCGGTCCACAGGCCCGGTCCGCCGTTGCTGTGGACATTGTTGCCGCGGAACACCAGGTTCTTGGTCATCGCGAACTTGGCGCCGCCCGCCGACCAGCCCCAGACGAATTTTGCGTAGTTGTTGCCGCTGATCTCGGTGGCCTCGACCAGCTGGTCGTTGCACTGGTCGAAGGCGAAGGCGCCGCGCGAGCCGATGCCGGTGTGGCCGTTGTCGTGCGCATAGCAGGCGATCGCCCGCCCGCCATTACCCAGGACGATGCCCAGGCCGTGGTTGAGCCGGGTCTCGCAACCCTCGATCACCCAGCGATCGCCAGGAATTTGGTCGCCGATCGCGCCCATCTGCCCGGGTATCGCGTACTTCTCGATGGTCAGGTTGCGGATCACCACGTCGTTCGCCGAGCCGCCGAAAGCGCGGCGCGCCACGCCGGTCTCCACCCGTCGTCCGGCGTGGTCGTCGCGGAAGTAGATCTTGTCGGCGGCGTAGTCGAAGAACCACTTCCCGGCAACGACCTCGGCCAGCGAGCGCACGTGCTCGAGCGGCTGGTCATCAAAGAACAGATCCTCGGGATACGGGCAGCCCGGCGCTCCATCGCCATGGACCTGGCCCTGCTGGGTCTGCCCGGTGGCGACCCAGTACTCGCCCTCGCGCTGGAAGCTGGTCAGCAGGCGCGCGCCGCTGAGCACCGCGCCGACCTCGCCAACGAACACCTGGCCGTGCTTGGGGGTGATCTCCTGGAGGCGGTGAAGACCGCGCTTGATGCGGAAGGTGGTGCCTTCCGGATTGGCATTCACGACCTCCTGGATGTTGGCCCCGACCGGCACCTCGACGGTCGCCGCGGCGGCGACTCCGGTCGAGAGGATAATGGTGGCGAGCGAGCGCGAGAGGGTGCGCAGGGTGGGCATGGGGTTCTCCGCGCCCTATGGAGGCGGACCCACGCAGCTGGACAGGAAATCCGCCATCCCCCTCGCGATCAACGCCTTACGACGAACCAGCCGAGCTCAGGAGAAGAGCGCCTGCCACCACTCGACGACGATCAGGCGCTTGCCGCCCGATGCGAAGTAGAAGACGTGCACCGCAACCAGCGCGAGCAGGACCATCATCCCGCGCAGGAAGAGGATCGGGAAGATCGGCACGTCCTCGCGCTTGACCGCGCCGAGCGCGGTCGCCAGGCGGTAGCCGCCGACCTGGATGAAGCCGACCACGATGCCGAATAGGATCGGCCCGAGGAACAGCAGGGACGAAGCGAAGAGCAGGCGCAGCAAGCTCATCGGACGGGGGCCAGGGGCCGGTGGGCAGGGGCCGGACGCCGCGCGGCTGCGATCACGCCGGCTTCGCCTTCGACCCCGCGCCCGCTGGCTTCCAGACGCCGCGGTCGGGGAGCAGTTCCTGGATGGCGCGGACCTGGTAGTCCTGGCGCTTCTGCTGGCGCAGCGCGTTGATCAGCGCCGCGGCGCTGGAAAGCGTGGTGAAGTACGGGGTCGCCGAGACCGCGCAGGCCGAGCGGATCTTGGATTCGTCGGTACCGCCGCCGCGACGGTTGGGCGTATTGATGACGAAGGCGACCTGCTTGAGCTGGGTCAGCACGGTATCGCCGCCGTCCTTGACCTTGTTGAGGATGGTCACCGGGATGCCGTTGCGCGCGAGCACGTCGCCGGTGCCGCGGGTGGACAGCACCTCGTAGCCGAGGTCGGCGATCGCCTGCGCGAGCAGGATCGCCAGGCGCTTGTCGTTGTCGCGCACCGAGATGAAGACCTTGCCGTCGAGGCGCAGCGCGTTGCCGGCGGCGAGCTGGGCCTTGTAGAAGGCCTCGGCGAAGGTCGGGGCGATGCCCATGACCTCGCCGGTCGACTTCATCTCGGGGCCGAGCACGGTGTCGACGCCCGGGAACTTGTTGAACGGGAACACCGACTCCTTGACGCAGAAGTGGTGCGGCTGCTCGACGCGCTCGACCACGCCCAGTTCCTTGAGCGTCTTGCCCGCCTGGATCAGCGCGGCGATCTTGGCCAGCGGCAGGCCGGTGGCCTTGCTGACGAAGGGCACGGTGCGCGACGCGCGCGGGTTGACCTCGAGCAGGTAGACCTCCTCGTTGCGGACCGCGAACTGCACGTTCATCAAGCCGCGCACGTTGAGCGTCTTGGCCAGGGCGGCGGTGATCTCGCGCATGCGCGTGCGCAGGCGTTCGGACAGCGAATAGGTCGGCACCGCGCAGGCCGCGTCGCCTGAGTGCACGCCGGCTTCCTCGATGTGCTCGAGCAGGCCGCCGATCACGGTCTGCTCGCCGTCGCAGACCGCGTCGACGTCGACCTCGATGGCGTTTTCGAGATACTTGTCGATCAGGATCGGCGCGCCGGGAAAGGCGTCGATGGCCTTCTGCACGTAGTGCTTGAGGTTCTTGGCGTCGTAGACGATCTCCATGGCGCGCCCGCCGAGCACGAAGCTCGGGCGCACGATCACCGGGTAGCCCAGGCGCTCGGCGTCGTGCAGCGCCTCGGCCGACGAACGGGCGATGCCGTTGGCCGGCTGCTTGAAGTTCAGCTGCTCGAGGATGCGCTTGAACTGCTCGCGGTCGTTGGCCTTGTCGATGTCGGTCGGCGAGGTGCCGATGATCGGCATGCCAGCCTTCTCCAGGGCCTTGGCCAGGTTGAGCGGAGTCTGGCCGCCGAACTGCACGATCACGCCCATCGGGCGCATGACGTGGTGGATCTCGAGCACGTCCTCGGCGGTCAGCGGCTCGAAGAACAAGTGGTCCGAGGTGTCGTAGTCGGTCGACACGGTCTCGGGGTTCGAGTTGACCATGATGGTCTCGAAGCCGGCGTCGCGCAGCGCGAAGGCGGCGTGGCAGCAGCAGTAGTCGAACTCGATGCCCTGGCCGATGCGGTTCGGCCCGCCGCCGAGGATCATGATCGCCGGTTTGCGCGGGGTCGGCGCCTCGTTCTCGTCCTCGTAGGTCGAGTAGTAGTAGGGCGTGAAGGCGGTGAACTCGGCGGCGCAGGTGTCGACCGACTTGAACACCGGGCGCATCGCGTGCTTCCAGCGCAGCTGGCGCACCGCCTCCTCGCTGGTGTTCCACAGCACGGCGAGCTGGCGATCGCTGAAGCCGTCGCGCTTGGCGGCGCGCAGCTGCTCGATCGAGGTGCCGATCATGCCCGCCGATTCGAGGTCGCGCTCGCGCGAGACGATCGCGCGCAGGTGGCGGACGAACCACGGGTCGATGAACGAGGCGGCGACGATCTCGTCGTCGGTGGCGCCGGCCTGCATGGCGTGGCGCAGCTGGAACAGGCGGTTCTGGTTGGGCCGGGCGAGCTGGGCGAGGTACTCGGTCTTGCGCGCGGGATCGGCGTAGTCCTCGGCGTCGCGCGGGCCCAGGCCGACGGCGCCGTTCTCCAGGCCGCGCAAGGCCTTCTGCAGCGATTCGCGGAAGGTCCGGCCGATGGCCATGACCTCGCCCACCGACTTCATCTGGTAGCCCAGGGTGTCGTCGGCTTCCGCGAACTTCTCGAAGGCGAAGCGCGGGATCTTGGTGACCACGTAGTCGATGGTCGGCTCGAAGCAGGCCGGCGTCACCCGGGTGATGTCGTTGCGCAGCTCGTCGAGCGTGTAGCCGACCGCGAGCTTGGCGGCGATCTTGGCGATCGGGAAACCGGTGGCCTTGGAGGCCAGCGCCGATGAGCGCGACACCCGCGGGTTCATCTCGATGACCACCATGCGCCCGGTCTTCGGATCGGTGGCGAATTGGATGTTCGAGCCGCCGGTCTCGACGCCGACCGCGCGGATGATCGCCAGCGAGGCGTCGCGCATGCGCTGGTACTCGCGGTCGGTCAGGGTCTGGATCGGCGCCACCGTGATCGAGTCGCCGGTGTGGATGCCCATCGGGTCGAGGTTCTCGATCGAGCAGATGATGACGACGTTGTCCTTGCGGTCGCGCATCACCTCGAGCTCGAACTCCTTCCAGCCGAAGAGCGACTCCTCGATCGACAGCTCGCGGGTGCGCGACAGCGACAGGCCGCGCTTGGCGATGGTCTCGAACTGCTCGTCGGTGGTGCACAGCCCGCCGCCCGAGCCGCCCATGGTGAACGACGGTCTGATCATGCAGGGCAGGCCGATGCGCTGGCGAACCGCGTAGGCCTCTTCCCAGGTCGTCGCCTTCTCGGCGCGCGCCATGTGCAGGCCGAGGCGCTTGATGATCCCGGCGAATTCCTCGCGGCTCTCGGCGTTGCGGATCGCCTTGTGGTCGGCGCCGATCATCTGGACCTTGAACTCGGCCAGCGTGCCGTCCTCGTGCAGGGCCATCGCGGTGTTCAGGGCGGTCTGCCCGCCCAGCGTCGGCAGGATCGCGTCGGGCCGCTCGCGGATGATGACTTTGCGCACCGCTTCGGGCGTGATCGGCTCGATGTAGGTGGCGTCAGCCATCTCCGGATCGGTCATGATCGTCGCCGGATTGCTGTTCACGAGGACGATGCGGTAGCCCTCCTCGCGCAGCGCCTTGCAGGCCTGGGTGCCCGAATAGTCGAACTCGCACGCCTGACCGATGACGATCGGCCCCGACCCGATGATGAGGATGCTCTTCAGGTCGGTCCGCTTGGGCATGAGGCGTCGCTCCGTGGGCGCAGTACAAAAACTCGCGGCAGGTTAGGGGTCGATCCCCATTGGCAAGGGGTGGCCCAAATACGGGTCGAAGCAGGGTTTGCGCGAGGATCGCGCAGCAGCCTAGCAGGCTGGAATCGGCTCAGCGGAACAGGTTGGCCTCGCTGCGTCGCAGCGAGGTGAACGCGCCGCCATCGCCGACGATCAGGTGGTCGACGAGCGGGATGTCGAGCAGGCGGCCGGCGGCGACCAGGCGCACGGTGACCGCGCGGTCGCCCGCGGACGGCGTGACGTTGCCGCTGGGGTGGTTGTGCACGGCGATGCAGCTGGTCGCGCTGGCAGCCAGCGCTGCGCGCATGAACACCCGGGGTCCCGCCTCGGTGCCGTCGACATCGCCGCGCGAGACCATGCGCGGTTCGCCGATCAGGCAGCAATGCGGATCGAGCGGCATGCACCACAGCTCCTCATGGCGCAGCCGCGCCAGATCCGGGGCGATCGCCGCCATCACGTCCTCCGGGGTCTTCATGCTCGGCCGGGTGCGCCGCTGCGATTGGCGCAGGCGGCGGCCGAGCTCGAAGGCGGCGGCGATTTCGCCGGCCTTGGCCGGACCCAGGCCGTGGGCCGCGCACAGCTCCTCGACGTCGCGCCCGGCCAGGCCGATCAGCCCGTCGTGGTCGGCGAGCAGCCGTTCGGCGAACTCGAGCACGCCCTCGTCGCCGACCCCGGTGCGCAGCAGCAGGGCGAGCACCTCGCCGTCGGAGAGCGCGGCGATGCCGCTGCGCAGCGCCTTCT
>JACDEC010000533.1 GCA_013816645.1 Planctomycetota bacterium | reverse complement strand
AAGCGCTGGTGATCACCCCCGAAGCGACGATCGCGGTGGCGCCCTCGGCGAGACGCGGCCACGCGCGGGTCGACGGCGCGTGGTTCCGCTGGGACGACGGCTCGTTCCTGTATCCCATCGCCTACAACATCCGTTCGCCCGTCGACACCGTCGACGCGCGCTTCGGCGCGTTCCCGCGACCCGACGCCGCGATGGGTTCGCTGGTCATGGAGGGCTTCATCGCGCGCCTCGCCGCCGCCCGGATCAACGTCGGCCGGGTGTGGATGTCGCCGTGGTTCGGGGGACTGGAGTGGCACCAGCAGCACGCGGGCTACCACGGGCTGGGTCGCTACAACCTGCAGAACGCCTGGCGCCTCGATCAGCTGTTCGCCTGCGCCGCAAGGCACGGCATCCTGCTCGAACTCGCGCTGTGGCACCACGGCCCCTTCACCCGCGCCTACGATTCGCAGTGGAAGGAGAACCCCTACAACCAGGCCCACGGTGGCCCCCTCAGCCAGCCTGGCGAGGTCATGACCGACCCCGAGGCCCTGCGCCTGGCCGCCGATCGCCTGCGCTACATCGCCGCCCGCTGGGGGGCCGATCCCGCGTTGTTCGCGTGGACGCTGTGGATCGAGAGCGACGCCGTGGCCAAGCCCGAACCGACCATCGCCTGGCACCGGGCTGCGGTCGAGGTGCTCAAGCGCTGCGATTCCGGTGAGCACATCATCTCGACCGAATTCTGCGCCACGCCCGGCGTGGAAGCCTTGTGGCGCTCGCCCGACATCGGCTACGTGCAGATGGGCGGGTATTCGCACGCCGACGGCTTGATCCGCACCTTCACCAAGCGGGCCGCCGATCTCCAATACGGCAAGCCGCTGGTCATCGAGGAATATGGCGGCCATTCCCAGGGCGGCGGCCTCAGGTGGACGGCCCACGAGCTCCACGATGGTCCCTGGGTGGGGTGGATGCTGCCCTTCGCCGGAACGCCGATGCCGTGGTGGTGGAACCTGGTCTTCGCCCACGGGCTCGAACGCCACCATCACCGCTTCGCCGACTACATCGCTGGCGAGGACCTGCGCACCACGTCCTGGCGCTACGAACGTCCGATCGTCGAAGGCGCCCCGGGCCTCGCCGCGCTCGCGCGGGTGTCGAGCGAGCGCGCGTTCGCCTGGATACACGCGCCGGCGATCAGCGACCTGAGACCATCCGACCGCAGCTGGGACAATAGCGCCGACAAGGCCGAGCAGTTGTACGTCGAGCGCGTGGGCGCATTCGATCCCACCGCGACGACCAGCACGGCGCTGTTCCCCGAAGTCGCCGGCGCGCGCCTGCGCCTGGACGGGCTCGGCCTGCGACCAGGACGGTGGCGCGCCGAGTTCTGGGACACCTGGAGCACCGCCGCGCCCGCGCAGGTCGAGCTCACCATCGCCGAGACCGGCGACCAGGCGCTGGCGCTGCCCGCGCTGAGCCGTGACGTCGCCATCAAACTGGTGGCGCTGCCCTGACTGCGCGCTGCCCTGACTGGGGCAGGAGCGTCAGCGGACGATGCGCAGGGTCACCGTCTCGAGCGGGGTGATATCCAGGGTTACCGCGCCCGAATGCATGGTCGCGGTCGTTTCCGGCCGCGGTCCCGAGGCGTTGCAACGCGTCACCGCCACCGGGAGATCGCCGGCCGAGGACAGCTCGGCGATGGTCACGGTGACCGCGTAGGTGACCGCTGCGTAGCCTTCCTGGTCGATGCTCCAGGTGCCGGTGTCGCCCCGGTCGCTGAAGGTCGGGGCGGTGTAATTGCTCAGGCCGACGCTCCAGCCGTCCTTCAGGCGCGCGCAGGCCGCGGTGATCCGCGGCTTCTTGCCGTAGGTCCAGGTCATCTCGCCGTCGAGCGAGCTCACGCAGCGATGCAGCACCGCGCCGGGCGGGAAGGCGCGCGAAAGCATGCGGTAGTGCGCGTGCTTGCGGAAGGTCGTCCAACCCGTGCCGTCGGAGCGCAGCGAGAAGATGCGCGTGGCGTTGTCCTTGGGGTCGTCGGTCTCGAAGCCGAGGAAGTGGATCCAGTGGGTGACGCCGTGGTTGAGGTCGTTGAGCACGCGGGTGGCCACCGAGGACGCGCGCAGGGCGTCGCCGGCTTCTTCGGGCCCGTTGTCGCTGGCCTCGGTCATCCAGTAGTCCTTGCCGAAGCGCCGACGGTCGGCCTCGGAGGTCGCCGCCATGTTGTAGCTGTGCGACGAGATGCCGGCGATCGCCTTCCAGGCCTCGGCATCGGCGTGCAGGGCGTCGAGCCACTCGTAGAGCACCTGGTCGGCGCTGCTGGTCTCGGGCGCGACGATCAGCACCTGGTTCATGCCGGCGGCATCGAGCTTGGAGCGCAGGCGCTTGACGATCGCCACCACCTGGGCGGCGCTGAAGTGGTCCTTGTCGTTGGGTTCGTTCTGCATGCCGGTGGCGTCGATGGTCAGGCCGGCCTGGTCGCGCAGCGCGATGATGAACGACGCGACCAGGTCGGCGTAGGGTTCGGCGCCATCGGCGATCAACTTGCGTGCGTCGCCGTCCGGTTCGGCGAGGTAGTCGGGTAGGCCTTCCGGAGCCAGCAGCACGGTGGTCACGCCGTTGGCGCGGGCGTCGGCGACCACCCCGGAATCGATATAGCGCGAGCGGAAGTCGGCGAGATCGAGCACGCCGGCCTTGGGCGAGCAATCGTAGGTGTTGATCCACAGGCGCAGGATCGGGAAGCCGAGATCGGCCCACAGCTGCTTGGCCAGCAGCTGGCGCTGCTTGGGCGCCAGCCGTTCGTAGCCGTGGCCCCAGTTGCCGATGCTGGTGCCCATGCCGCGGAAGGTCTGGTGCTCGCCCGACGCGACCGTGACCGCCAACGGGACGCCCTTGGCGGGCGGCTCGACCGGGGCCGGCTTGACCACGGGTGCGGCCTTGACCACGGGTGCGG
>JACDEC010000532.1 GCA_013816645.1 Planctomycetota bacterium | reverse complement strand
CCGTAAGCGTGGGCCAGGACCTTGGCGACCTTGTGCCCGACGTCGATGCCGACCTCGTCGGTCAGGGTGAACGGCCCCATCGGCATGCCGTAGGCGTAGATCGTCTTGTCGATGGTCGCGAGGTCACCGCCCTCCTGGAGGATCTTGGCGGCCTCGTTCATGTAGGGCAGCAGGATGCGATTGACCAGGAATCCGGGGCAGTCCTTGACCACCACCGCGATCTTGCCCATGCGCCGCGCCAGCGCCGCGGTCAGCGCCACCGCTTCGGGCGAAGTGCGCGCGCCGGCGACCACCTCGACCAGCGGCATGCGGTTCACCGGGTTGAAGAAGTGCATGCCGACCAGCCGCTGCGGGCGCGTCAGCGCGCCGCCCATCTCGGTGACCGACAGCGACGAGGTATTGGTGGCGAGCACGCAGTCGTCACTGATGTTGCGCTCGCACTCGGCGAGCACCTTCTTCTTCACCTCGATGTTCTCGACCACCGCCTCGACCACCACGTCGGTGGACGGGAAGCCGGTCCAGTCGAGGGTGCCGCCGACGCGCAGCACGCGCTGGCGCGCCTCGCCGTGGGTGAGCTTGCGCAGCTTGACCAGCGCCTGGCTGTACTCCTCGACGGTCTTGTAGCCCTTGGCCACCGCGTCCCACGAGATGTCCTTGAGCCGCACGGTCATGCCGTTCTGCGCGAACAGCCAGGCGATGCCGCCGCCCATCACCCCGGCGCCGAGCACGCCGGCGCGCTGGATCGGCTTGTCCGGGGCCTTGCCGCCCTCCTTCTTGAGCGCCTCGCTGGCGAAGAAGCAATCGATCAGGCAATGGCATTCCGGGGTCATCGCCAGGACTGCAAAGGCCTTGGCCTCGGCGTCGAGCGCCGCGGGCAGCGCGCGACCCTGATTGGCGAGCACGGTCTCGAGCGCCTTGAGCGGCGACGGCATCAGACCCCGGGTCTTGCGCATCAGCTCCTTGCGGGCCTTGGACGCGACGATCGGGCGCATCAGCCCCGAGTCCGCGAGCTTGGTCGCGAACGGCCGCTGGGCGCGGCGCGCGGCGATCTTCTCGGCGCCGCCCGGGGCCAGCACCTGGGCGAGGAACATGGCGACTTCGTCGGCGAGGAAGGCTGCGGCGACGCAGCGGTCGGCGAGCCCGGCCTTGTAGGCGCGCGGGCCGTTGAGCGGCCTGCCCGCGAGGATCATCTCGATCGCCTTGGTCAGGCCGACTAGGCGCGGCAGGCGCACCGTTCCGCCCCAACCGGGCAGGATGCCGAGCGTGACTTCGGGCAAGCCGATGCTGGTCTTGGGATTGTCGGTGACCACCCGGTAGGTGCAGGCCATCGCGAACTCGCAGCCGCCGCCCAGACAGGCGCCATCGATCGCGGCGACCGACGGGAAGGGCAGGTCGGCGACGCGCTGGAACAGCATCTGTCCGGCGCGCGCCTTGGCATAGGCCTCGTCCGCGGTGCTGATCGTCGCCAGCTCCTTGATGTCGGCGCCGGCGATGAACACGTCCTTCTTGGCGCTCGACACCACCAGCGCCGAGACCCCGGCGCGCTTGGCGAGATCATCGAGCAGGGCGTTGAGCTCGGTGACCACCGTCGCCGAGAACTTGTTCACCTTCTCGCCGGGCAGGTCGAAGATCAGCTTCGCGATGCCGTTCTGGTCGACGGTCAGATGGAATGCGCTCATCAGTTCCCCTTATCGACATGGTGCGGCATGCGACGTGCGACGTGCGACGTCGCACGCGATGCACGCCGCACCTCGCACGTCGCACGCCGCACGGTTGCCGCCCGTCTCACTCCGTCTCCAACGCCAGCGCCGCGCCCTGCCCGCCGCCGATGCACAGCGTGGCCAGTCCACGACGCAGGCCACGGCGACGCAATTCCTTGAGCAGCGTCACCACCAGGCGCGTGCCGGTGGCCCCGACGGGGTGGCCGAGGGCGATGGCTCCGCCGTTGACGTTGAGCTTGGCGCGATCGATCTCGCCCAGCGCCTTGGCGCGGCCGAAGTGCTTCTGCGCGTAGGCGTCCGAGGCGAAGGCGCGCTCGCAGGCGATGACCTGGGCGGCGAAGGCCTCGTTGAGCTCGACGAGTTCGAAATCCTTCATCTCCAACCCGGTCCGGTCGAGCAGCTTGGCGGTCGCGTGCACCGGGCCGATGCCCATGCGCCGGCCATCGAGCGCGGCGTAGGCGTAGCCGCGCAGGTAGCCCAGCGGCGTGCGCCCTTCGGCCTTGGCCCGCGACTCGGACATCACCAGCACCGCGCCGGCGCCGTCGGTGATCGGGCAGGCGTTGCCGACCGTGACCGTTCCGGCGACCTTGTCGAAATACGGACGCAGCTTGGTCAGGGCGGCCATGTCCTGATTGGCGCGCGGGCCATCGTCGAGCTGCTGCATCGCCGCGAACGCCGGCGGCAGCGGCACCGGGACGATCTCCTCGGCGAGCCGACCGGCGGCGGCGACCGCCTTCTGGTGGCTGGCCAGGGCGTAGGCGTCCTGCTCCTGGCGGGTGATGGTGAACTCGCGCGCCAGATTCTCGGCGGTCTGGCCCATGTTCAGGCCGCACACCGGATCGGTCAGCCCGACCTGCACGCCGATGATCGGGTTGAGGTACGACGGACGCAGGGCCGACCACACCCCGAGCTTCTGCCACACCGTCTTGGCGCGCATCAACCGGGTGAACAATCCAGTCATCTTGCGGCCGAACATCAGCGGGATGTTGGACATCGATTCGGTGCCGCCGGCGACGATCACATTGGCTTCGCCGGAGAGGATGCGCGCGGCGGCGGTGGTGATCGACTCCATTCCCGAGGCGCAGTTGCGGTGCACGGTGCTGGCGATCAATCCTTCGGGCAGCCCGGCCTTGAGCGCGATCACGCGCGCCACGTTGGCGGCGTCGGCGGGCTGGGCGACGTTGCCGATGATCGCCTCGTCGA
>JACDEC010000531.1 GCA_013816645.1 Planctomycetota bacterium | reverse complement strand
CCTTGCATCCGACCACCGGGGCCGGCGACATCTGAAAGACATTTCTGATACAGGACACTAGGACTCTTTGTTTCGGGGGACTGCGTCTCCCGGGCCCCCGCTACCCGGCCGCCGACCGTGGTGCTTCAGCCGTCGAGCGTCCAGTCGGGCAGGTCGGCGCGCATCGCTGCCGGGCGCTCGCAGGTGCTGGTCAGGATGATCGCCTTGCCGGTATCCGAGGCTTCGTGCACCGCCTGCATGATGTCGAGGGCGTGCATGGCGATCTCCTCGTTGGCGCGGTGCTTGCGGCCGGTGGTGATGGCCTGGGCCATGTCGGCGACGCCCACGCCGCGCGAGCCTTCGCGGTAGGGATGGGTGCGGCCGTATTCGACCAGGCCGTGAAGATTGCGCCGGCTGATCATGATCGGGCCGCCGGTGCCGTTGGGATCGGGCACCTGCATGGTGCCCTCGGTGCCGTAGAGCTCGATGTTGGGCATCGTGTGGCCGCCGCGCACGTCGAAGCTGGTGGTCAGGGTGATCACCGCGCCGGACGCGAACTCGAGCACCGAGACGATGTGCGTCGGGATCGCGACCTTCATCACCGAGCCCTTCTTGGGCTCGCTGGTGATGGTGCGCTCCTTCCACGTCGTGCGCGTCGCGCCGCTGACCCGCTTGACCGGGCCGAGCAGGGTGATGAGCGCGTGCAGGTAGTACGGTCCCATGTCGAACATCGGGCCGCCGCCGAGGTCGTAATAGAACTCGGGCGAGGGGTGCCAGCCTTCGTGGCCGCCGCAGAGCATGAACGCCGAGCCGCCGACCACCGTGCCGATCAGACCGTCGTCGAGGTACTTGCGGCAGGACTGCACGCCGCAGCCCATCACGGTGTCGGGCGCGCAGCCCACGCGCAGGCCCTTCTGCTTGGCCAGCTTGACCACCGCCTCGCCCTCGGCGCGGGTCAACGCGAAGGGCTTCTCGCTGAACACGTGCTTGCCGGCGTTGAGCGCCTTGAGGTCGATCTCGGCGTGCGCCCGGGGGATGGTCAGGTTGACGACGATCTGGATCTCGGGATCGGCGAGCAGTTGGTCGGGCAAGCAGGGCTTGCCCACGCCATGCTCGACGGCCTTGGCCTTGGCGCGCTCGAGATCGAGGTCGGCGCCCGCCACCAGCTTGAGCAGCGGGAAGCGCTTGCAGGCGTTGAAGTAGGCGTTGGAGATGGCGCCGCAGCCGATGATGCCGATGCCGATGGTCATGGGGTCTTTCGCGGGGAGGGGGCGTCGAGGGAGCTGTGTGAAGTCATCTCGCGACACGGCGCGAGCGTCTGGTGCTCACCCGCCATGCCTTGCGCTCCGCTATCGCGCCGTGTCCTCGGCCGGGGCGGCCTGCGGTACGGCGCTGTCGCGGTGCTCGGCACCCTGCGGGCGACGGCGGAGCCGTCGTGGCTAAGGGCTAGGACTTCGCCGCCCAGAGCAGTCCGCGCTCCATGATGATACGCGCTTCCGGGACGTCGAAGTCCGCGGCGACGTGGCCCAGGGCGCTGAAGAACACCTTGCCGTTGCCCCAGCGGCGCTTCCACACCGTCGGCATCGATACGCCCTTGCGCAGCGGATCGTGCACGCCGTCGAACACCGCGCTGGCGAGCACCAGGTTGGAGGGCTCGACCATCATGTAGTACTGCTCGGACTTCATCTTGAAGTCCTTGATGCCGGCGGTGACCGGGTCGTCCCAGTTCTCGATGTGGACTTCGTAGTCGATGATGTTGCCGGGGTGGCCGAGGAACTGCCCGCCCGTCATCCACTGGTAGTCGATGTTGCCGCGGAACGAATCGCACAGCCCGCCGTGCCAACCGGCGAGACCGACGCCCGCGCGCACCGCCTCGTTGAGGCCCGCGCCGGCTTCGTTGCTCAGTGTGCCCATGGTCCAGCACTGGACGATCAGGTTCAGCCCGGACATCAGCGACGTGTCGGCGTAGGCCTCGAGCGAGTCCTTCACCACCACGTCGAAGCCGTTCTTCGTGAGGAAGGGCACGAACCGGTCGATCGATTCCTTGGGCGTGTGGCCATCCCAGCCACCCCAGACCATCAGCGCTTTTTTCACCGCGTTCTCCGTTGGTTGGCGCCCGCGGTTTCACCGCTCGCGCGTGAGGCGCGCAGTGGAAGCGCCAGCGCCGGCGCGTCCAGGGCGATTCCGCGTCCAGTGGAAAACAGGAAAATGGCGATGCCCCCGGCACATCGTGCCGAGGGCATGCCCGAGACGCTTGCAACGCTGGGACGGTCAGACGTGCGGCATGCGCGGCTGGGACAGGTGGCCGGGCAGGCCGAAGCGGCTGTCCTCGGCGACCGCCTTGTAGTTGGTGACCAGCCAGACCACCACGATCGCGGCGCCCGAGCCGATGAACCAGTTGCGCGCGGCTTCATCGCCCGAGAAGTCGAAGACCCAGGGCAGCGCAAAGAGCGAGAGCGCGGCGGCCAGCTCGATGGTCCCGTGGATCGGGAAGGGGATGGCCTTGACGATGCCCAGCGGGTAGCGGGTGATCAGGGAGTAGGAGAGATGCGCGGCGGCGATCACGTAGGCGACGGTCGCAGCGTTATCGGTGAAGTTGAAGAGCGAAGGCGCGGCGAGGAAGGCGAGCACCACGAGGTAGTCGACGACGCCGTGCGCGGTTGGGGTGAGAAATTTCATAAATGGAGCTCCTTAGGCTGAGAACTCGATTTATAGCGCGAACCCGCGAGCGGCGGGGGTCGTAGGGGGGAGGGTGAACAGAGGTTGGTAGGAGGAGCGGAAGTACGGCACGCGCATGTCGCCGAGCGCGAGCCCGGCGGGCATTGGTCAGAAAAGACGCGAGCGGCTGGTACTTCCCCCGCCATGCCTTGCGCTGCGCTCTCGCGGCGTTCCTCGGCCGGGGCGGCCTGCGGGGACGCCGCTGCCGCGCTGCTCAGGCACCCCTGCGG
>JACDEC010000530.1 GCA_013816645.1 Planctomycetota bacterium | reverse complement strand
GGGCCCCGATCGGGGCCCTTTGCACAGCGTCGGCAGCGTCCTTCCTGATCAGCTGGTGGTGATCTCGCCGGTATCGGGATCGATGATCTCGTTGGTGGCCTGGTTTTGCTCCGCCCTGGCCGCGGTGGCGGCGGGATGGCGGCTGGTGGATTGTTTGAGCCGGTAGCTGTCGCCGTTCATGGTCAGGATGCTGACGTGGTGGGTGAGCCGATCCAGCAGCGCGCCGGTGAGCCGCTCCGAGCCCAGCACCGAGGTCCAGTCTTCGAATGGCAGGTTCGAGGTAACCATGGTCGAGCCGCGCTCGTAGCGCTGCGAGAACGTCTCGAACAGCAGCTCGGCGCCGGTCGGCGACAGCGGCACATAGCCGAGCTCGTCGACGATGAGCAGCTTCACCGCCTGCAGGTCGCGTTGGAGCTTGAGCAGGCGCCGCTCGTCGCGCGCCTCCATCAGCTGGTTGACCAGCGAGGCCGCGGTGGTGAACGCGACCGAGAACCCCTTCTGGCAGGCCGCCAGGCCCAGCGCGAGCCCGACATGGGTCTTGCCGGTGCCGCTGTTGCCCAGTGCGATGATGTTCTCCCGGCGCAGGATGTACTCACAGCGCGCGAGCTCCAGCACGAGCATCTTGTTGAGCCCGGGAATGGCGGCAAAGTCGAACGTGTCGAAGCTCTTCACCGCCGGGAACCGTGCGGCCCGGATCCGCCGCTCCACCGTCCGGCGCTCGCGGTCGATCAGCTCGAGCTCGATCAGCCGCAGCAAGTAGCGGGGATGATCGACGCCGTCGCGGGCGCACTCCCGCGCGACCTTGTCATACTCGCGCAGCACCGTCGGCAGCTTCAGCTGCTTGAGATGATGGGCGAGCAGCACCTGCGGCGTGCCGCCCGTCGTTCCCGCCGGCATCGTGTCGCCGGTTGGCCGGGTCACGCCGCCAGTCCCGGCAGGAGGACCGCATAATCGGCGGCCGAGGTCATCTTCACCGCCATCTGCGGCAGATGCGGGTAGACCGCCAGATCGAGACGGGCGGGCCGCCGCTCGAGGCGCGCCAGCGCGATCAGCTTGACCGCATCGAAGCCGATGGCGCCCAGCCGGATCGCCTCGGTGACCGCGAACGTCACGCTCTCCTTGGGCATCGCCTCCATCAGCCGCAGCACCTGGATGAACTCACGCTTGCCTCGGTTCCCCATGCGAGCCTCGAGCAGATGGCGCAGGTGCTGGAACACCTCCGGCAGGTCCCAGCCCTGCAGCGCCGCCGCCTGGTCGAGCGCGTTCGGCTTGGTCTCGATCAGCGCGAGGTAGTGCAGCGGATCGGCGACGAACTCGCCCGCGCCATAGGCGCGAGGGTGCCGGGCGACGACAGCACCGCCGCACAGGATCACGACCTCGTCGACGAACCCCTTCACCACGACATCCCGGAAGCCATAGGCCGTGGGCACCGAGTAGTCGTTGCAGCGATAGCGGACGAGCGCCGTCGACGAGACCCGCGCCGCACGCTTCTCGCACGGCTCCAGCGGAACCACGGGCAACCCGCGCAGCGCCGCAAGATCAGCGACGAGCCGCTCGCCAATGGTCTCGGAATGCCGTCCGGCGCGATCGCCCTGGCGGGTGCGGCAGCGTTCGGCCAGCAGGGCGTTCAGATCGTCGAAGCTCGTCGCCACCGGGATCGGCGTCATGAAGTTGGCGCGGGCGTATTTGACCAGGCCTTCGACCTTGCCCTTGTCGTTGCCCTTGCCCGGACGACCGAAGCGATCGGCGAACAGGTAGTGGCTGACCAGCTCGGTGAACGCCCGCGTCCGCTCGCGCTTGCCGTCGCCGCAGATCTTCGCCACCGCGATCTTGAGGTTGTCGTAGAGGATCGACAGCGGCACCCCGCCGAAGAATGCAAACGACGCGATGTGGCCGTCGAGGAACGCCTCGGTCGTCTCGCGCGGATACGCTTTGACGAAGCAAGCGTCGGACTGCGGCAGGTCCATGCAGAAGAAGTGGATCGTCTGGCGCACACCGCCGATCACGCCCACGGCCTCTCCAAAGTCCACCTGCGCATGCCCGGGCGGGTGCGACAGCGGCACGAACGTCTCCCGCCCGCGTGCTCGGCCAACCCGGACATGATCCTTCACCACCGTGTAGCCGCCAGCGAAGCCATGCTCGTCGCGCAACCGCTCGAAGATCCGCTTGGCCGTATGACGCTGCTTCACCGGCGCCATCTGGTCAGCCTCGAGGATCGCGTCGATCACCGGCAGGAGCGCCCCCAGCTTGGGTTTCGAGACCGGCAGCGTCCGCGTGTAGCCAGGCGGCAGCGAGAACCGGCACATCTTCAGCACCGTCTCGCGGTTCAGACCAAACACCCGCGCCGCCTCACGACGGCTGTGGCCCTCAATGAACACGAAGCGCCGAACAGCGGCGTAGACCTCCACGGCAAACATCCCCGGCCGTCCCCAAAAGGGGTAAGCCTAACCAATGGCCGGATTTTACTCCGCCCGCGTCAGCACAACGCCGACGCTCCATTGGCCTGGTTTGTCACCGCCGTGCACAGTTTGTAGATGCCGGCTGCGCCGCACGTCCCGGCAGGCCACATACGCAGCTTCGAGCTCCGCCTCGCTCAGGTGGGCGACGGTTGGCACCATGGAAACCTCCTGCGAATCGAGCAGGTCCAATCGTACCCAGCCCGGGACCGCTTGAGAATCCGGGTATGCGCGAATCAATCAGCCGGAATCCGTATCAGAGGAGGCAAACCATGCCGACCGGTGCTAGACTATCCGCCATGAACGTCGCCGTGCGCCAGGGCATGACCTTGCCGGAGTTCCTCGCCTGGGAGGAGCGCCAGGAGCTGCGCTACGAGTTCGACGGCTTCGCTCCCATCGCCATGACAGGCGGCACCTACGAGCACGACGGTATCAGCATGAACTTGGCTGCCGCCCTTGTGAACCGACTGCGCGGCA
>JACDEC010000090.1 GCA_013816645.1 Planctomycetota bacterium | reverse complement strand
GATCACGCCGCCGCGCCGGAGGCGGCGCTGGTCCAGGCACGCCTGACCCAGGTGCGCACCGCCGCGCGTTCCCGCGACGCGACCCTCGCCCAGTACCGCGAAGCGCTGAAGGCCAAGGAGTGGGAGCGCGCCTGGCAACTCGGGTCGACCCTGGTGCGCAACCACCCCGATCTCCTGCAGGGCGGACAGGTGACGCTGCCGCTGGTCATCGAGTCGCTGCCAACAGGCGCGGCAGTCAGCCTCGACGGCAAGGCGATCGGAACGACGCCGATGGTCCATGCCCAGATTCCCGGCGTGGCGGGCGAACTGCGGGTGGCCCTGCCCGGTTACCGACCGAACGTGCGTTCGACGTCGGAGGCCGCGAATGATTGGCGGTGGCGGGTCGAACTGCTGCGCGAACCGGTGTGGACGCTCGAACTCGGACACGGCGTCGGGCTGCTGCACCCGATACCCGGCGGGTTCTTCGTCCACTCGGCCGAAACCGTGCAGATGGTCGGTCGGGATGGGCGACCAGGCTGGAAGTTCCGCGCGACCGCCGGAGACGACCTCATCGAAGGCGCTCGCGTGCGTCTGGCCCATCCGCCGATCGAACTCGGCGACGGCCGCATCGCCTTCGGCCTCTCCGATCACAACCTGGTGATCCTGGACGCGGCCGGATCGCTGGTTCGCGAGATCCGCACCGAGAGCGCGGTGCGCGGCCGGCCGCAGACCTACGCCAATGAGATCCTGGGCGGCGGCCGTCGTCTGGCCTTCGGCGCCGAACAGCTGCAGGTCGGGCCCCTGGATGGCGCCCTGACCGCGATCGATGTCGGCTCACCGGTGCTCAGCGGCCCGCTGGCGTACGCCAACGACCTCGATCGGCTGATGGTGACGGCCACGCTGGATGGCAAGCTGGTGGGCAGCGAGGAATCGACGCACAAGCGCTTGTGGTCGATCGACCTGCTTGCCACCGACGTCGCCCAGCTCGTGCCGCTCGGCCGCGATGCGCTGGTCTGCGTGCTCGACGGCAGTCGCATCGCGTGCTACCAGGCCGGCCCCACCGGTGCGGCCGAGCGTTGGCGAGCGAAGCTCGACGAGCCGGCGATCGGCAACCCGGTGATCGCCGCGGACGGCTCGGTCCTGCTCGCCGCTGGGGCCCGTATCCTGCGCTTCCGACCCGACGGAACCCCGCTCCCGCCCCTGCAACTGCCTTCCCCGGTGACCGGATCCATCGCTCTCGACGGGGACATCCTCGCCGTGGGTTCGAAGGGACACCTATCCGTCTTCCGCGCGGGCCAATTGGCCTGGTCGACCGTCCTGCCTGCCCCGGTCACCGCGGTCGCCGTCACCACAGGACTGGTGGCTGCCGGCTTGGCGGACGGCAAACTGCTGGCCTTCAGTCCCTAGGAAACGACATGCTCAATCTGCCGCTCATCGAGGAGTTCCTCGCCATCGCGCGCGAGCGCCGCACCGGCTCGCTCGCGCTGGCGTACCCTGGGGACCGCAAGCTGCGCTACTGTTTCCAGGACGGCGAACTCGTGCTGCTCGATTTCGGCGAGGACAAGGAACTGGCGATGGCGCGCAAGTTCCTCGAATACCACAAGATCGGCCCCGAGATCCATCGACATGCGATCGCTTCGGTGCGCGCCACCGGCGCCAGCATCGTCGAGACCTTGCGCCGTCAGCAACTGGTCAACGACAGCGAGGTCCAGCAGATCGCGCGCACCCTCGTCGAAGACATGCTCGTGCTGTGCTTCGGCACCACGCATCTCGAACTCGGCTTCAATCCTGACCAGGTCCAGGATACCTACGACCTGGAGAGCCGCGCGGTGCGGCTGAAGATCGACACCACCACGCTGCTGCGCACCGTCGAAGGCAAGGTCAAGGACGAGGAAGCCAACTTCCGCGACGTCGGTGGCTGGGCCGCCGTCTATGCGCTCGCCGAGCCGCCTGACGGCGCGCAGCTCGACGACTTCGAACGGCACGTCCTCAACTTCGTCGATGGACGCAAGACCGTCGAAGACGTCGCGATCGCGTTCCGCGACAGCAACAGCAACATCGCCAAGGTGCTGGTGCGCATCGAGCGCAAAGGCTTCATCCGCAAGGCAGTCCCGACGCTCCCCGCCAAGCGCCCGGTCGCGACGAGCGATGAAGCGCCGGGAACCACTCCCGCGGCCTCGGCCCAGGCCGGAGCGCCGATCGCGCCTGCCGCATCGGGCGAATTCAAGATGTACGTCTCGGCTCCCCAGGAGGTTTCGCGACTCGGCCCGCGCCTGCTGCTGCTCGCGGTCCTCGCGGTGATGGTGGGGGTGGGTTTCTACGTCGTCTCGTTCAGCAAGAAGCAGCAGCGCCTCAACGACATCAAGCGCGTGGTCGATGAGCATATCGGCGCTCGCCACTGGGCGGACGCCCGCACGTCGCTCGACGCAGCCAAGGCCGCGCAGACCGGCGACCTGACCTCGAAGCGGGAGGTCGAGGACCTCGAACGACGGCTGTCCCAAGCCCTGACTGCGGAAGTGGCGATCATCGGTACGCGCGTCGATTCCCAGGATTACGCGGAAGCCCGCGAGCGCCTCGATGACCTTCCCGAGGGCCTGGCTCCAGCGGCGCTGCGCGAGCGACTCGACAGCGAGGAGCGCTCCTTCACGGAGGTGTCAGGAGCGCTGGCGCGCCGCGTCGCCGACGCGCTCGAGCGCGCCGACGTGGCGATGGCCCTCAAAACCGTCGATGCCGCGACCGGCAAGACCGGCCGACAGGCGCAGAGCGTGCTCGAGCGTTGGCGCATCGCCCTGATCGAGCAGGCGAGGCAGCACGGCACGCCGCTGGGCGAGCGCCAGGCGATCATCAATAAGCTCGCCGCCGCACGGCCGACCAGCTACCAGCAGGAGCAGATCAAGCTGCTGCAGGAGGAGCTGCTGCGCGGGCAGAACCGCCGGCAGGAGCAGCTCCGTCAGGTGCGCCAGTTGACCGAGCAAGGCGCCTTCAGGGAGGCCCAGAGCGAAATCGATGCGCAAAAGCTCTTCGAGCAGGCGCCGGGCAGCCCGCTCGCCGACGAAGCGACCAAGGTCGAGGCGCTGCTGCGCACAGTGCGCGGCGCGCTCGAGTCGGCGGTGAGCGGTGCGCTCTCCGCGGTGCGGGAGGGCGGCGATCAGGCGGCGTTGGACGCTGCGCGCAACCGCATCGTGGAAGTCACCAAGGCCTATCCCCAGGCCAGCAATCGCGAGCAGTTGGCGGTTTTGGGCGAGCAACTCGGCCAGCTGCGCGACGTCGTCGGCAAGGGCATGGTCGACGACGAGGTCGTAGCGCTCAACCGCTACGTCTCGGAGCAGACGCTGCTTCCCGAAGTCGACGCCGCTATCGCCGGGCGCATCGAACGCCTCAAGGGTCAGGACAGCGTCGCGCAGAACGCCCTCGAGGCGGCGCGGCGGTACGGCCGCGAAGGCCGCTGGGATGAGGCGATCGCCGCTTTGCAGACGCTCGCCAAACGCACGGACCTCAAGCGCACGGCGTCGCTGAGGACGGTGCAGGACGAGTTGACCCAGGCGCGCGCGAGCAAGAGCCGTCAAGAAGCGCTCCAGGAGCGCATCCACGTCGCGCTCGCCAGCGGCGATGTCGAGACCGCGCACGCCACCGCCCGGGAGCTGGGTCTGCGCTATCTGCCCGTGCTGGTGGAGAGCATCCCTTCCGGTGCCGAGGTCTTCCGGGACGACAAACGCATCGGCAAGACTCCGTTGGTGCTCGAGATCAACGCCGGTGAGCGCGCGGAGCTGACTACTGACCTGCGCCTGGCCGGGTACGAACCGCTCACCGTGCGCGGCTCCCAAGCGTCCGGCGGGTGGCGCATGACCGGGGTGCTCAGGCGCACCGCCCGGGCTCGTGCCGATCTCGCCGGCGTGCTCACCGCGCGTCCCGCCGCGGCTGGTGGACGGTTGTGGGTCGCGAACAACACCTGGGTGGCCGCGATCGACGTGTCGGGCAAGGTCGCCAAGCAGACGTTCGAGCTCGGCGCATCGCCGGCGCTCGCCCGGACCCTCGAGCAGCCGGTCTATGCGCCTGCATGCGAACTCGACGACGGTGTGTACATCGCGACGCGCGAGCCATTCGCCCTGCGCATCCGCGAGGGGGTCGCTTCGCGCGTAGCCCTGCCCAGCGGCACCGACTTCGCGTTGGCGAGCTGGCGCAGCCCGCTGGTGCTCGACCGCCGTTACCTGGTTGTCGCCGGCATCGATGGCGCGGTCCACGCGACCGATCCGCGCGATCCGTCGGCGCGCTGGGCCGGTCGTCCAGGCGCACGGTTCGCGGCCGGTCCGGTGGTGGTCGGCGAGAGCGTGCTGGTCGCGCGCAGCGACGGGCGCCTGGAGAGCTACCAGGTCGATCGCGGGACCAAGCTCGCCGGCATCGCGGTCGACAGCCCGATCGTCGCGGCTTGGCCGATCGCTGGCGGGATCGCCGGATACTCGGCCACCACCGCTTGGCGCTGGGATGGCAAACTCCTGCAATCCGAGAATCTGCCGCGGACACCGGTGGCTGCCGGCGATGGCATCCTGGTCACCGGCGATCGCCAGGTGTTCCTCCGCAACGGGGATGGCTGGAGCATGGTCGGCCAGCACCAGGGCACGCTCAGTGGAGCTCCGCTGGCCTGGCGCGGGCACGCCGTGCTGCCGTGCGGACCGTTGCTCCAGGTCATCGGTCCGGCCGGGTTCGTCGTCCAGGGCAAGGGACAGTTCCTCACTCCCCTAGCGATTGGTGATGACCTGGCTGCGGCGACCTCGACCGGAGAAGTGGTCATCCTGCCTCCTTGAGCGCTGGTCGGAGACCGCACGTGCAGACCGAGCCGGTCTCTGCTGGGGCGGCCGGTGATCGGGCTGCGCGCGACGCCGAGCGCGCGTGAGCATCCCCGGGATCTTGTACCAGGGATTGGGCACTCTCCTCTACGAGCGTTTCGCCCTGCCACCGGTGGCGGCCCTGCACCAGGCGGCCGCCCTGCTCCTTGCTGAGCGATTGCCTCCGCGAACTCGGGTCGTCGACATCGGATGTGGTCCGGGGGAGTTGCTCGTTCGCCTGGGCGCGTTGCGCGACGATCTCGACCTCATCGGCATCGATCCCGTCAGGCGGGCCATCGCGCGCAGTCGACGTCGGGTGCGGGCGGCGGGTGTCCGCGCGCGGCTGGTGCGCGAGGGGGTCGACGGCCTGGTCCACGCGGTGGGACGCTTCGGCTGTGCGGTCGCGATCGGTTCGATCAAACATTGGCCGGACCCAGCGGCAGGCCTGCTGGCTGTCGCCGGCGCCATGGCGCCTGGAGGCAAGCTGTACATCTGGGAACTCGATCCCGGCGGCGCGGCGCGGATGGAGGACGTGAACGGAACGTATGCGCAGGTTTCGCGCCGCGTCCTGGCCCAATGTCTGCTGCCGAGCAGTCTCCCCCGCGTAGCGATGCGTGACCTGATCGTTGGCGCCGGCTTGGTGGTCGAGGACGAGGGCGTCGTGGCGGGGATGCCGTTCTACTGGTTCATCGCTCGACACGGGTAGCGGCGGCGGCAAACGCCGCATCACAAAATGGCTCACTGATCACACAATTTCAGCTCCGCCGGTCCGCCAGTCCGCGTAGGGTCGGGCTCCCTGAAAACCCTCACACGCGGCACGGCCGCGGAAGGCAGTCCATGATCAAGGTCGCGATGATCGGTGCCGGCAGCGTGGTGTTCTCGCGCAACCTCACCGGCGATATCCTCGGCATCCCGGAGTTCCGCGACGCCACCATCTCGTACATGGACATCGACAAAGAGCGCCTCGAGGTCGCCGCCAACCTCTGCCGCAAGGTCGCCAAGGCGCTCGGCGCCAATCCGACGATCGAGACCACCACCGACCGTCGCAAGGCGCTCGCCAACGCCGACTTCGTCATCAACATGGTGCAGATCGGCGGTTTCAATTCGACGCTGGTCGACTTCGAGATCCCGCGAAAATACAACCTCAACTTCACCATCGCCGACACCACCGGTCCCGGCGGTCTGTTCCGCGCGCTGCGCACCTACCCGATGCTCTCCGGCATGGTCAAGGATATGGAGCAGGTCTGCCCGCGCGCCTTCCTGCTCAACTACTCGAACCCGATGTCGATGAACATGCAGACGGTGTTCCGCACCAGCTCGATCCGCGGCGTCGGCCTGTGCCACAGCGTGCAGGGCACCTTCGACCAGCTGATGCGCTACATCGGTGAGGATCCCGCCAAGATCGCCTTCACCTGCGCCGGCATCAACCACATGGCCTTCTACCTGAAGATGGAGAAGGAAGGGGTCGACCTCTATCCCCGCCTGTTCAAGGCGATGGACGACGCGAAGACCTACGAGACCAACAAGGTGCGCTTCGAGCTGATGCGCCGGCTCGGCCACTTCGTCACCGAGTCGTCCGAACACAACGCCGAGTACTGCCCGTACTTCATCCCGCACGGCCAGGAGTACATCAAGCGCTTCGACGTGCCGATCGACGAGTACCTGCGCCGCTGCGACGGCATCGTCGACGAGTTCGACCGCCTCAAGGGCTTCAGCCGGTCCAAGGAGCCGATGAAGGCCCCGTGCCGCAGCCACGAATACGGCTCGACGATCATGCATTCGATCGTCACCGGCACGCCCTCGGTGGTGTACGGCAACCTGCCCAACGGCGGGACCATCAGCAACCTGCCGCGCACCGCGATCGTCGAGGCGCCGACCTTGGTCGACCGCACCGGCCTGCACCACATCCAGATCGGCGAACTGCCGCCCCAGCTGGTCGGCTACATGCAGCCGCACATCACCCAGCACGAGCTGTTCATCCGCGCGGCGATGGAAGGCCGGCGCGACCACGTCTACCAGGCCTGCATGTTCGACCCGCTGACCGCGGCGACTATGCCGCTCGACAAGATCGTCGAGATGTGCGACGAGATGATCGCCGCCTATGGCGACGAGTTGCCCAAGCTCGACCCCAAGAAGTCGCTGGTGCCGTCGTCCGGCAAGCGCTTCCCGCGCGTCGACAGCAGCACGCTGCGCGCCTCGTGGGACGCGGTCCAGGCCAAGGCCGAGAAGTCCTACATCCAACAGTGGAAGGTGCTCGGCGCGTTCCCGACCGGGGAAGGCAAGATCAGCACCGCGTTCCCCACCGACTTCGAGAAGGACCTGGCCAAGCGCAAGGACGGCGCGATCGACCTCAAGGCGACGTACATGGCCAAGCAGATGGCCGCTGCCGGCGGCGGCTCGGCCAAGGCCGCCGCGAAGCTGAGCTGGAAGCCGGCGACCGCCGGCAAGCGCGGCTTCGTCGACCTCAACGGCGCCTGCGGCCAGCAGGACTACGCGGTCGCCTACGCCTACACCGAGGTCGAGTCGATCCACGCCCGCGACGCGGTGCTCTCGCTGGGCAGCGACGACGGCATCCGCGTGTGGATCAACGGCGAGATGGTCCACGACAACGACTGCGGTCGCGGCTACAAGCCCGACAACGAGAGCGTGAACATCAAGCTCAAGGCCGGCAACAACCGCGTCCTGGTCAAGGTCAGCCAGCACGTCGGCGGCTGGGGCTTCGGAGTCGGGATCAGCGAGGCCAACTTCTGACACCGGCTGACGCTGACGAATGCACCAGACCCTCGGCGATCGCCGGGGGTCTGGTGTTGTGCGGCGCTGTGGCGATCAGCGCTTGGCCTGTTCCTTGACCGGGCATGATTCGCACCCGCAGGCGGGCTTGCGCCCGCGGACCGGCACGAGGCGACGGATCATCGCGAATGCCGCGCAGGCCACCGCGACCAGGACGACGGCGTGCTGGGCCCAGAACGGCATGTCAGTACCCCATCGCCGAGCCGACCTGGTAGACGCCCAGGCAGGCGAGGTAGGCGAGCACGTTCATGACCGCGAGCTGCGCCAGCGGCCAGGTCCAGCCGCCGGTCTCGCGACGCACCACCGCGGTGGTGCTGATGCACTGCATCGCCAGGACGAACCAGATCAGCATCGACACCGCGACCAGGGGCCGCCATACCGGCGTGCCGTCGGCGCGGCGATCGGCGACGATCGCCTGCTGCAGCGGCTCGATGTCGTCGGCTTCGCGTTCGCCCAGGCTGTAGATGATCGACAGGGTCGAATTGAAGACTTCGCGCGCGGCGAATGCGCCGATCAGACCGACGCCCATCTTCCAGTCGAAGCCCAGGGGGGCGATCACCGGCTCGATGGCGTGGCCGAGCCGGCCGGCGGCGCTGTATTCGAGCGCGGCGCGGCCTTCGGCTTCGCTGCGCACAGCATTCTCGTCAGCGTCATCGGCTACCGACTGCGCGGCGACCGCGCGGTCGCCGGCGTCGCGCAGCAACTGCTCCGGCGGCCGCGGATAGTAGGCCAGCGCCCACAGCAGCATGCTCAGGCAGAAGATGGTGGTCCCGGCCTTGGTCAGGAAGGCGCGGGTGTTGGACCACACCTGGCGGCCGACCAGTGACGGCTGCGGCATCTTGTAGGTGGGCAGCTCGAGGATGAACGCGGCCGGCTTGCCGTGGCGGCGGTTCACCAGACGCAGCGCCCAGGCGATGGCGACCGCGGCGACGATGCCCAGCAGGTAGCATCCGAGCAGCACCAGTCCCTGGACCACGGCGCCCTGCGCGGCGAAGAACGCGCCGATCAGCAGCCCGTACACCGGCAGTCGGGCGCTGCAGCTCATGAACGGCGCGACCAGGATGGTTGCGAGGCGTTCGCGCGGCGACTCGATGGTGCGCGCCGCCATCACCCCGGGGATGGCGCAGGCGAACGAGCTGAGCAGTGGGATGAAGCTCTTGCCGTGCAGGCCGACCTTCGCCAGCAGGCGGTCCATGAGGAAGGTCGCGCGCGCGAGGTAGCCGCTGTCCTCGAGCAGGGCGAGGAACAGGAAGAGCAGGGCGATCTGCGGGACGAACACCACCACCGCGCCGACGCCGGCGAAGACGCCTTTGAGCAGGAAATCCTTGAGCGGTCCGTCGGCGAGCGAGCCGGTGGCCAGTTCTCCCAGCCAGGCGACCGCGGCCTCGCAGCTCCCCATCAACGGGCCGGCCAGCCAGAAGATCGAGACGAACAGACCGGCCATGATCGCGGCGAAGATGCCCAGGCCGAGCACGGGATGCAGGAGCACGCTGTCGACGCGCTCGCTGAAGGTGCTGACCCGGCCTTCGCGGCGCACGCAGGCGGCGACGAGGCCGTCGATCCAACGGTAGCGCGCCTCGATATCCGCCTGCATCGCATCGATGCCCAATGCCGACAGGCGCTGGGTCGACGCTGCGATCGCGCCGGTGAGCGCTGCGCTGCCGCTGAAGCGCGCGAGGTCGCCGCCGCTCTCGCCGGTCAGCAGCCGTCGCGCGCTGACGATCTCGGGTGAAACCGCGATGCTGTCGTGCGCGCCGCTGGGCACGGGCTGGCTGGCGTGCTCGGCGACCAGGCGACCGAGCACGTGCAATTCCTCCCACAGCGCCTCGGGCAGTGGCCAGGTCGGCACCGCGGCGATGGTCGCGGCGCCGATCGCGAGCTTGAGCTCATCGATGCCGCGATGGCGGTTGCCAACCAGGGGGATGACCGGGACGCCCAGCGCACGGGCCAGTGCGTCGATATCGATGCGGCAT
>JACDEC010000529.1 GCA_013816645.1 Planctomycetota bacterium | reverse complement strand
TGCTCAACGTCCCCTTGGCGGTGAAGCCGGCCAACGGCTTGTTGTTGGCGTCGACGATGACCAGCGCGTCGCGCATCTGCGGGATCTGCGCGAGCTGGACAGCGCCTGGCGCTGTTCCCAGCAGCGAGCAATCGCCGCGCGAGCCACACGAGAACACTGTCCCCTGACGGTCGAGGATGAGCAGCGAGCGGCCGCGACGCTGCGCGTCGATGGGCTGCAGGTTCTCCATGGGTGGGATCGCCTCGGCGGTCGCCTTGTCGAGCAGCCGCGCGTGTGTGCGGACGAAGCGTCCGGGGTAGTCGGGCCGTTGATCGAGCACCGGCGGACGGACCTTGGTGCCGCCGGTGGCGGCGAGCTCGCCGCTGGGCAGCAGGAACCTGCGCCAGCTGCCGTCGGCCAGCACGCACAGGCCGGTGGCGCCCGGATAGTCGATGCTGAATCGCCACGGACCCGCGGTCTCGAGGCCGATCGGCACATCGAGCCGATCCTTGGCGTCGACGGCCAGGCGTACCGCGAACGGCTCCGGTTTGTCGCCGCCGCGCATCGCCACCGCCCAGTCGCGCGCGCAGGCGCTCAGGGAATCGGCTTTGCCGCGCCACAGCTCGCGCTTCGCGGTGTCCTGCACCGACCAGGTACCGCCCTCCATGGCGACGATGATCCGGTGCAAGCCGTCGTAAACCGCGACGACCGGCGTATCCATGGTCAGGAAGGGCCGCTCCACCGGCACATCGGCCGACAGGTCGAGCAGCAAGGTCTCGTTGCCGCGCCACAGCCACAGGCTGCGGGCCGCGGTGCTGGCGACCGCGAGCGGACTGGCGATCACCTGCGTCGCCGGTGCCGCGCTATTGACGGCGAGGTCGCTCCAGCGGAACAGCGCGATGGTGGGGGGCTGCGGCTGCCCGCCCGGGATGGTCTTGCCGAGCAGATCGACCGACGGGGGGGCCAACGCTCCATGGCCCGAAGCGACGACCAGCCAGCGGCCGATCGACAGGAGCTGCGTGTCGGGACCCATGCCGATGCCGGGATCGAAGGGCGTGGTGACGCCATCCGGCCCGACCGCCAGGAGCTGGGTACCCTTGTCGACCTTGGTACGCACCACCGCCACACCGCCGCCGGCGACCCACAGGTCGATGGGCAGGCGCTTGGCACCCACGCCCAGGATCCATCCGGTGGCGTTGTGCGCGCACAGCCAGGCCCCGCGACGGCCGATCGCCAGCGGAGCGTAGAGATCGGGGTAGCCGATCATCACGTCGCCCAGGACGACTTGCGCCGAGTAGATGGCCGCGACTTTGGGAAGCTGGCGGGTCAACCCGACCATGACCGCGCTGCCATCGTCGGATATCGCGGCGGAGTGGATATAATCCGAGACTTCGATCTTCCAGCGGCGCACGAAGTTCGGTGTCGCGCCGGGAAGCGGCAGGCTGGCGACCAATGCTTCCCAGGTGAGGTCCGCATTCCTGGTCCGGCTGGCGATCGCCACGTGGTGGTCGTCGGTCGACCACGCTCGGATGTCCGGCAGGAAGGGCAGGTGGACCGGCAGCGCCAATGGGCGACCGTCGCCCGCGACCAGGTGACAGCGGCTGCTGGTGAGGACCGCGACGTCGGCCCCGCGGTCGGCGAAATCGTAGATCGGTTCGGGAAAGGCCATCTGGACCCGGCCATGCACGGTCAGGCCGGGCAATGCCGGACGCAGTTTCAGGTCGTGGGCTTCGGCCCAGTCCTCGAGCTGGACGATGGTCCAGAGCTCGCCGGCACGTTGGGCTTCTTGATGCAGCTTCTTGGCTTGGGCGCGTTCCGGGGTGTCCTCGGCGGCGCTGAGCAGCGTGGCCAGGGCCAGCACGCTGACCGTCGTCAGCGCGCGCGCTCGGCTGCCATTCTGACCGTTCATGCTGCGCATCGCCCGTCACCTCAGCCCCGTGTTGCTAGCGAATGGCACATCGGCACATGCGACGGAATTCCGTCTGCCGCGACCGACGCGCACCTCACTAACGCTAACGGGCCACTTCGCAGGTGCGACGTGGGATCCTGGCTGTCAGCGGGGCTTCGGGGGGGCTGGGCGACCCAGCGCGGCATGGATGGCCCGCAGATCGCGCAATAAGGCCGGCAGTTCCCCGAGTGGGACCATGTTCGGACCGTCGCTGGGTGCCCGACGAGGGGCATCGTGACACTCCAGGAAGATGCCTTCGCAGCCCACCGCCAAGGCAGCCCGCATCAGCATGGGGGCGAAGTGCCCGTCGCCGCCGCTACGTCCGCCCAGGCCGCCCGGGGACTGCACGGAGTGGGTGCCATCGAAGACCACGGGGACGCCGGTGCCGCGCATGATCGGCAGCGCGCGCAGGTCGCTGACCAGGGTGTTGTAACCGAAACTGGTGCCGCGCTCGATCAGCACGAGATCCCGGCCGCCCGCGGCGCGAAATTTGGCGACGATGTTGGCGCAATCCCAGGGAGCCAGGAACTGGCCCTTCTTGATGCTGGTCGGCTTGCCGCTGCGCGCGCAGGCATCGACCAGGTCGGTCTGGCGGCAGAGCAGCGCCGGCACCTGGAGCAGATCCGCGACCGCCGCGACCTGATCGACCTGGCTGCTGTCGTGGACGTCGGTGGTCACCGGCAGGCCGGTCGCCGCTTTCACCCGGGCCAGGATCGCCAGGCCCTCGGCGATGCCGCGGCCGCGGAAGCTGGCGTGGCTGGTGCGATTGGCCTTGTCGTAACTCGCCTTGAAGATCACCGGGAAGCCGACCGCGGCCGCGGCCTTCTGCACCGCCCGCGCCATCGCCAGCGCGTGGCGCTCGGACTCGATCACGCACGGTCCCATGATCAGCACCGGAAGCGGCCCCCCGAAGACCACGTCCTTGCTGATGCGTACGGGCTTGATTGCGGGCATGGCGGGACGTTACGGATCGAGGCGACGGGGGCCAGGGGTCGGAGGTCGGGGGCCGGCACCACAC
>JACDEC010000089.1:1695-9569 GCA_013816645.1 Planctomycetota bacterium | reverse complement strand
GGTGCGCACATCGAGTGCGAGGATTCGGCGCGCCTGCGCGTGCGCCTGGCCTCCGGCACGGTCGCGGAGATCGCCTGCGACAACGATCTGGTCACCGACTGGCACGCCCGCATCCGCATCGAGGCCGAACGCGGCGCGGTCACCCTCGGCGATGGCGGCGCGCTGATCGAGTTCGAGCATCCCAGTGCCGTGCTCAGGTCCGAATTGGCCGCGCTCGACGGCATCCGCAGCGAGAGCGTGCGCCTGCCCGGCAAGAGCGAGTACGGCGACCACCACGCGCTGCAGATCGCCGACTGCATCGGCGCGATCCTCGCCGGCCGCCCGCCCGCGGTAACCATCGCCGACGCGGCGCCGTCGATCCGCACCGTGCTCGCCGCCTACCATTCCGCGGCGCTCGGCGGGGACGAGGTCGCGCTCGGCGCCGCCGGCTACCGCCATCCCGTGATCACCGCATCGGCTGCGACCGCAGCGCAAGGAGCCCCATGAGCACTCAGGTCCGCCTCGGCATCGTCGGCATCGGCAACATGGGCTCGTGCCACCTCGACAACATCGTCGCCGGCAAGATCGGCCGGCTGCAGGTCACCGCGATTTGCGACGTGGTCGCCGACAAGCTGAAGAAGCACCCCACGATCGCCCATTTCGGCGACGCCGGGCAGATGATCCGCTCGGGAGCCATCGACGCGCTGCTGATCTGCACCCCGCACTACGACCACACCACCATCGGCGTCGACGCGCTCGCCCAAGGGCTGCACGTCCTGGTCGAGAAGCCGCTGTCGGTGCACAAGGCGGACTGCGCGCGGCTGATCGCTGCCTGGGACAAGCGCCCCAAGCCGAGCCAGGTCTTCGCCGCGATGTTCAACCAACGCACCGATCCCCACTACATCAAGCTGCGCAGCATGATCCGCGGCGGCGAACTCGGCGAGATCCGGCGCATCAACTGGATCATCACCGACTGGTTCCGCACCGAGGCCTATTACGCGTCCGGCGGCTGGCGCGCGACCTGGAAGGGCGAGGGCGGCGGCGTGCTCACCAACCAGTGCCCGCACAACCTCGATCTCATGCAGTGGATGTTCGGAATGCCCACCAAGGTGCGCGCCTTCGCCAAGTTCGGCGCCTGGCACGGCATCGAGACCGAGGACGCGGTCACCGCGTACCTCGACTACGCCAACGGCGCCAGCGGGGTGTTCGTCACCACCACCGGCGAGGCGCCGGGCACCAACCGCCTCGAGGTCGCCGCCGAGCGCGGCAAGATCGTCATCGAGGACGGCAAGATGACCTTCACCCGCAACGTCACGCCGATGAGCGAGTTCAGCCGCACCACCACCGCGGCGTTCAGCCGCCCCGAGGTCTGGCACATCGACATCCCGGTGCACGGCCACGGCGGGCAGCACAACGAGGTCCTGCAGAATTTCACCGACGCCATCCTCGACGGCAAGGAACTGATCGCCCCGGCCCAGGAGGGCATCCACTCCGTCGAACTCGGCAACGCGATGATCCTGTCGAGCCTGCTCGAGCGCACCATCGATCTGCCGATGGATGGCGCGGTCTACGAGCAGCAGCTCAAGAAGCTGATCGCCGAATCCAAGTTCGAGAAGAAGACCGCCAAGGCCGCGGCCGCCAGCGCTGAAGACTTCGCGAAGTCGAACAAGAAGTGAACTGACGGGGGCCGGGGGGCAGGGGTTGGGGGTCGGTGACCCGCACCCCGCACTTCGCACTTACGCACGCTCCCGACCCCCGACCCCAATCCCCTGACCCCCGTGGAACATCATGCAGCTCTCCCAGGTCGCCGCGCAGTGCTATACTATCCGTGATTTCTGCAAGGACGCCGCCGCGTTCGCGGTGTCGATGCGCAAGGTGAAGGGCATCGGCTACGCGGCCGTGCAGATCTCGGGCGTCGGCCCGATCCCCGAAGCGGAGGTCGTGCGCATCGTCACGGGGGAGGGCCTGAAGATCTGCGCCACCCACGAGAGCGGCCAAGCGATCTGCGACGACACCCAGCAGGTCATCGATCGCCTGGGCAAGCTCGGCACGCCCTACACCGCGTATCCCTGGCCGCACGTTCCGCTCGAGACCATCGAGCAGGTGCGCGCGCTGGCCAAGTCCCTGGACCGCGCCGGCGCGGTGATGCGCGCGGCCGGACAGGTGCTGACCTACCACAATCACCAGATCGAGTTCAAGCGCATCGCCGGCCGCACCGTGCTCGACATCCTGTTCGACGAGACCGATCCGCGCAACCTGCAGGGCGAGCTCGACACCTATTGGGTGCAGACCGGCGGCGGCGAGCCGACCGCATGGTGCGCGAAGTTGAAGAACCGCCTGCCCCTGCTGCACCTCAAGGACTACGCGATCGGCGCCAACCATGCGGCGGTGATGGCCGAGATCGGCAGCGGCAACCTCGATTGGGCGCGGATCGTCGCGGCGGCAGAGCAGTCGGGTTGCCGCTGGTTCATCGTCGAACAGGACGTCTGTCCGGGCGATCCCTTCGCGTCGCTGAAGACCAGCTTCGACTGGATCGCCGCCAACCTGGTCGGACAGCGGGCCAGCGCCGGCCGCTGATCGGACTGGTCCGTCCCGGGCAGGAACCTGGGCGAAGGAGCCTGCGCTGATCCCGGTTGCGGCCATGGCGGTCCCGGCAGGATGCCGGGATGCTCGAATGGCTCACCCAGATGCACACTGCCGAGGGTATCCGCGCGATTGTTGCGGCCGGCGGCCTGATTGCATTGATCGCCATCATCTTCGCCGAAACCGGGCTGCTCGCAGGATTCTTTCTGCCCGGCGACAGCCTGCTAGTCGCCGCCGGGGTGTTCTGCGCGCTCGACCCCGCCCATCCCGGCAACGATCCGCTGCTCGACCTGCGCACCACCATGGTCGCGCTGTGCATCGCGGCGATCCTCGGCGACTGGGTGAACTTCTGGTTCGGCAAGCTCACCGGCAACCGCATCTGGCAGCGGCCCGACGGGCGCTTCTTCAAGCGCCGCTACCTCGAAGAGGCCCAGTCGTTCTACGCGCGTTGGGGCGGCATGGCGCTGGCCGCGGCCCGCTTCGTACCGGTGGCCCGCACCTTCGTGCCGTTCGCGGCCGGCATGGCGCGCATGCACTTCGCCTCGTTCCTCGGCTGGAACATCGCCGGCGCGGTGGCGTGGGTGGTGTCGCTGGTGACCCTGGGCTACCTGCTCGGGCAGAACGAGTACATGCGCCATCGCCTGCACCTGGTGATCCTGGTGGTGGTCGGAGTGTCGGTGCTGCCGATCGTGATCGGCGTGCTCAAGCGCCTGTTCGCGGTGCAAGCGGCGAAAGCGGCGGCGAACGCGACCAAGTCGACGGCCGCAGGCAGCGGGACCGACGCCTGAACGCAGGCCACCAGCGCCCGTGATCGCCACGTTTGCGCCTCGGACCGCGATCGGCATACTGCGCGCGCCCGATGTCCGCCGACGCCGTCCAGTTCCGCGATGTCTCGTTCACCTACCGGGGTGATTGGCTGCAGCGCATCCGCGCGCTCGAGCGGGTCGACCTGCGCGTGCCGGCCGGATCCGCCTTCGGTTACCTCGGCGCGAACGGCGCGGGCAAGTCGACCAGCATCAAACTGCTGGTCGGACTGTTGCAGGGCCATCTCGGCGAGATCCGCCTGTTCGGCGATGCCATCGGCGCGCCGCGCCTGCGCGCGCGATTGGGCTATCTGCCCGAGCAGCCGTTCTTCTACGAGAACCTCGGAGTCGGCGAATACCTCCGCTACCTCGGGAAGCTCTCGGGTCTGAGCGGGTCGGCCTTGGACCAGGCCTGCGATCGGGTCTACGGACTGCTCGATCTCGGCGATCTGCGCGAACGTCGGCTCGGCAGCTTCTCCAAGGGCATGCGCCAGCGCTTCGGCCTGGCCCAGGCGATCCTCCACAGTCCCGACCTGCTGCTGCTCGACGAGCCCTTCTCCGGGCTCGACCCGCTGTGGCGCGCGCGTTTCAAGGACATCATGGCGGGCGAACGCCGCCGCGGCGCGACTCTGCTGTTCAGCACCCACATCCTGTCCGACGTCGAGGACCTCTGCGATCACTTCGCGGTGATCGACCACGGGGTGGTGCTCGAGCAGGGCAGGCTCGCCGACCTGCTGGGTTCGGCCCCGCTCGCGCTCACCGCCAGCGGGCCGCGGCCCGAGAACGCAGTCGATCTCGGCGATGGCAGCTGGCGCCTAGTCTTTCCCGAGCACGAGCGCGAGCGCCGTCTGGCCGAGTCGCTCGCCGCGGGCGCCAGCATCGTTCGGCTCGAGCGCCAGCGCATCGCGCTCGAGGACCACTTCGTGGCCAAGGTCCGCGAGTTCCACGCCGCCGGCAGCCGCCTCGGCGGATCGTCGGCGGAGCGACCGTCATGATCCTGGTCATCGCCGGCGCGACCTGCCGGGAAGCCGTGCGCTCGCGCGCCTTCCTCGGACTGCTCGTGATCTTCGTCTGCGGCATCCTGCTCGCGCGCCTGGTCGGCGCGATCAGCGCCACCGACGGCAACATCGTCACCACCGACCTGGTGTTCAGCCTGCAGTCGCTGATCGGCGTGCTGGTGGCGGTCGCCACCGGCACCGCGCTGGTCCATACCGAGGTCCGACAGCACACGCTCTACACCGTGTTGTCGCGGCCGATGGCGCGCTGGCGCTTCGTGCTCGGCAAGTACCTCGGTCTGGCGGCGGCGCTGGCGCTCGGCCAGATCGCGATGCTGGCGACCGGCCTGGCCTGGCTGTGGGCGACCGGCGCCGAGCTCCACGGCTGGCTGCTGATCGGCGGCCTGCTCACCATCGTCGAGGTGCTGGTGATGGCGGCGGTGTCGCTGTGCTGGACCGCGCTGAGCAGCCCGCTGCTCGCCGCGGTGCTCGGCCTGGCGACCTGGGCCGCCGGTCACGCGGTGTCGTCGCTGCCCGGCCTGATCCATCACCTCGACGGCTGCAAGCAGCAGGCGGCAATCGTGCTCGCCAGTCTGGTGCCCGATCTCGGACGCTTCGCCTACCGCAACGACGCCGTCCACCGCACCCCGATCGAGGCTGTCGATCTCGCGCTCGCGTTCGCCTACGGCTCGCTGTGGATCGCACTGCTGGTGGCGATCACCGTGGCGGTGTACCGCAGGAAGCAGTTGTGACGGGGGCCGGGGGCCGGGGGGTGGGGGGCGGTGAGGGACTTCCGCATGACTCTGACCGCCACGTGCTCGCATGCTCTGACCGACCCCCGACCCCCGTGGATCTGGTTGCTGATCCTGGCCTGCGCCGGTTCGCTCATCGCCTGGAACGCCGTGCCCTTCCGCGCGGCGCAACCGAAGATCCGCACCAAGGAGCTGAGCTTCCTGCCCGCCGCCGAACTGGCCGGGGCTCTGAGCTTCGGCCACGCCAACAGCGTCTCGCGCCTGCGCTGGATAGACAGCTTCGCCTATTTCCAGCTCCAGCTCGATCGCCGCGACGACTCGATTTCCGGTGGCCGCAGCGGCTTCAAGCGGCTCTACGATCTGCTCATCGCGCTCGATCCGCAATTCGCGCCGTTCTACCACCATGCCGGGCTCAACACCGGCGCGATCACGGGACGGATGGACCTGGCGCTGGGCTACCTGCTGCGCGGGACCATGGAGCTGCCGCACGACAGCGAGATCTGGCGGCACGCCGCCAGCGTGTTCCAGACGCATTACCGCATCATGGAGACCCATCCCGAGCAGTTCGAAGCCTTCCTCGCCGCCTGGGCCGACGCCGAGGCCAGCGACAACGGACGTCGGATCATCGACGAATGGCTGCGCACCATCAGCCGCCGTCATGCGCGTGGCCTCGAGCAGCTGCCCTACTGGCTCGATCGCCTCGCCGCCACCAAGCCGGGCAGCTCCGCTGCGGAGTATATCGAGGATACGCTGCGTGAGCAACTCGCGCACTACGCGCTCGCCGAGCTGACCTCGATCGCCGATGCCCTGCGTTCCGCTGGTCGCCCGATCGCCGGCTTGACCGACCTGATCGACCCGCTGACGGTGGCGTCGCGGCGCATCGATCTGCGTTGGGGACCGTTCGCGATCAGCGACGGCCAGCTCGGGTTGCGCAGCGACCCCTACGGGCATCCCTATGTCTGGCGCGACGGCGCGGTGGTCAGCATCGGTTTGGAGCGCGCGCGCTACGAGCGTGCGCTGGGCATCTCCGGCGGCGGACTCGAGAACCGCGCGCAGGTCGAAGGCCGATTCCCCCGCGACCTTGCCGAGGCGCAAGCGTGGGCAGGCATCGGTGAGCCACCGGCCGGTGGACGGCTGGTCCTCGAGGATCACGTCCTGCGCTGCGCATTCGCGCCGCCGCCGACGGAGCCGTGGCCGCTGCGCACGATGCTCGCGGGTCGCTGACCCGATTCAGCGTCCGCCGAGCAGCCCGCCGAGATCCTTGCCGGCGAGCAGTTTCTGCACCTGCTCCTGGGCGCTGGCGCCGAAACGCGCTCGGTACTGGCGCAGCGCGTCGCCGACCGCCGCGGCGACCAGGTCCATGGGGAGTGCGGCGTGCGAAGTGCGAAGTGGATACGTGCGAAGGCCCGCAAGCGCCGGAAGGATCGGTTGCGCGCGACATCGATCTGCTATCACCACTTCGCCCTTCGCCCTTCGCCCTTCGCCCTTCGCCCTTCGCCCTTCGCCCTTCGCCCTTCGCTCAGCGCGCGACGCGCTTGGCCTGGTAGTTCAAGGACGTGCCGCCCGAGCGCGGCGCCAGCGAGGCCGAGAGCAGCAGGCCGAGGCCGAGGTAGCAGGCCAGCAGGCTCGACCCGCCGTAACTGAAGAACGGCAGGGTGATGCCGGTCACCGGCATCAGCCCGACCGCGACCGCCAGGTTGATCGACGCCTGGCCGATGATCAGGCAGACGTAGCCGGCGCCGAGCAGGCGCGCGAACGGATCGCGAGCCTGGGTCGCGGCGTACAGCCCGCACCAGCCGAAGAGCAGGAAGCCGCCGACCACCACCAGCGAACCGACGAAGCCCCACTCCTCGCCGGCGATGGCGAAGATCAGGTCGGTGTGCTTCTCGGGCAGCCAGCCCAGGCGATTGAGGTCGCCGGAGGCGTAGCCCTTGCCGAACAGCTGGCCGGAGCCGATCGAGCGCGTGCTCTGCTCGGTCTGGTAGGCCTCGGTCGACGCGAAATCCTCCGGGCTCCACCAGGCCTGGATGCGCTTCCATTGGTAGGCCTTCTCGCCCGACTTGGGCAGCGCGGCGATGCCGCCGGCGATCAGCACCAGCGCGGCGAGCGCGAGCACGGCAAGGTGGCGCAGGCGCATGCCGGCGACGAACAGGATGCCGATCGCCATGGGTGGGAAGGTCAGCGCGCTGCCCAGGTCCTCCTTGGCCATCAGCGCCGCGGGCACCGCGGCGACCGCGAGCACGCCGAGGACATGGCTGAAGCGCCTGACGTCGAAACCGGGGTAGGTGGCGACGCGGGCGCAGAACAGCAGCACCGCGAGCTTGACGAACTCGGAGGGCTGCACGCGCAGGCCGCCGAGCACCAGCCAGTTCGCCTGGCCCTTGATCTTGGGCACCAGCGCCGATCCGGCGAGCGCGATCATTGCGAACTGGGTGAGCAGCGACGCCGTGTAGCAGAACATCGCCGCTTCGCGCCACGCGGTCGCGGTGATGTGGGTGATGCAGATGCAGGCGATCAGGCTGACCAGCCACCACGCCAGCTGCATCTGCGCTTCATGCCCGAACCCCCAGCGATTGCCCGGGTCCCACTTGGCGCTGATCACGCAGGCCACGCCGAATGCGGTGAGCAGCAGGGCGACGAGCAGCACGCCCCAGCTGAGGTCGCGCAGGCGGACGCGTTGGATCAATGACACGACGGGGGCCGGGGTTCAGGGGTCCGGGGTCGGAAGGTCCCACGGGCGATCGGCGCGCCAGGTCGGGGCT
>JACDEC010000089.1:0-1685 GCA_013816645.1 Planctomycetota bacterium | reverse complement strand
CCCGGCCCCCGTGGCACCCCTCATCCGAGCATTTTCGCGAACTCGCCGAACACCGGCGGAAGCGGCGCTTCGATGCGCAGGCGCTTGCCGCTGCTCGGGTGGTCGAACTCGAGCAGCGTGGCATGCAGCATCATGCGCGTCGGCTTGGGCAGTGGCTTGGGCGAGCGTCGCGCGCGTTGCTCGATGCGCTTGCCGTAGACGCGGTCGCCCCACACCGGGCAGCCGAGATCGGCGAGCTGGACGCGGATCTGGTGGGTGCGTCCGGTCTCGAGCCGGGCCTCGAGCTCGGCGCCGAGCCCGAAGCGGCGCAGCACGGCGACGTGGGTCACCGCTTCCTTGCCGAGCTCCTCGTCGTTGACGATCGCGCGGCGACCGTCCTGGCCACGGCCGATCTTTCCCGAGAGGGTCAGGCGGTCCTCGCGCATCTGGCCGCTGACCAGGCAGCGGTAGGTGCGCCACGCGCTGTGGCTGGCGAATTGCACCGACATCAGTCGCTGCGCTTCGCGGGTCATCGCGAAGCACAGGCAGCCGCTGGTCTCGCGATCGAGGCGATGGATCAGGCCGATGTAGCCGGCCCGTCGACCCTGCTTGCGCCAGAACGCACGCAGCAGTTCGGGAACGTGGCCGTGCTCGCCGGCGACGGTCGGCGCGCTGAGCACCCCGGCGGCCTTGTCGACGACGATGATGTCCGAGTCCTCGTGCAGGATGGTGAACGGCTTGGCGATCGCTTCGGCGCCGGCGCCGTGCTTCTGCGCGAGCAGCGTCTTGCGCACGCCATGGCTGAGATCGCAGGCGACGTTCACCGCCGCGTCGGGCAGCGGATGCTTGGGCTCGGCGATGACCTTGCCGGCGATGCTCACCAGCCCGGCCATGACCGCCTCGCGCGCGAGGTGTCGGCTCATCCCGGGGATCGCCGCCGCGAGCGCCGCGAACAGCGGTTCCCCCGCCGCGGTGAGGGTGACGCGATGCAGCGAATACAGTTCGGTCATGAGTCTCGGACGGGGGTCGGGGGTCGGGGGTTGGGGTTCGGTGGCAGAGCGGCGTTTCGGTGGCACGGACGCAGCATGCCGCACATCGGCGCCAGGAAACAGCAGGACCCGGGGCAGAGCCCCGGGTCCTGTTCTCGGCCCCTGCGGCCGCCTGCCGCCCACCCCATTGGTTCCCGGGGGCAGCGCCGAAGGCGCGTTTGATGGGGGAGGCGGCCTGATGCCGCTCTCCCATCAGTGCTTGGGCAGGTCAGGCAGCTTGTTGCCGCCGCCATCGTCCTCGTCGAAGTTCTCGAGGCTGATCGAGGTCTTCTTGCCCGAGCCGCCCTTCTGCATGCGCTCGCTGGGCGGCATCTCCTGTTCGTCGTCGAGGATGACGAGCAAACCGCTCTTGCTGGCGTCGGACGGGAAGACCTTGGGCGCCATCTGATCGTCGGCGTCCTCGCCGGGCAGGGTGAACTCGACCGGAGCCTGCTCCTGTTCCATGCCGCTGGGCATCGCCATCGGCGCGACCGGGGCCATCATCGACGGCGGCGCGATCGGAGCCGGCCGCGTCGGGGTGGCGACCACCGGCATGCGCAGCGGAGTCATGGTCGCCGCGTTGCCGGTCGGGGTGCGGGTCGCAGCGCTGCGCGGGGCAGGGAAGGCCGCCGCCGGCTCGGGAGCCTCGGCGGGTTGCGGAGCTGCCGCCGCCTGGCG
>JACDEC010000088.1 GCA_013816645.1 Planctomycetota bacterium | reverse complement strand
GCCATGGATCCACCACGTCAGCCGATCTTTCACGCAGTCGGTCGGGGACAGCAGGCGGAGCGTACCCGTGCGCAGCTGTCGCCGCACGATGTCCTTGGGGCGCTCCTCGCCGACGGTGAGCGGTCCGTTGGGGAACTCGACCAGCCACCGGGAGTCGGCGTGGACGAAATAGCGGTGCTTCTCGGTGAAGCCCAAGGCGAGCATGGCGTCGCGTATCTTCGTCCGCCACGCGAAGCCGTCGACGATAAGGTCATGTCGTCGGATACGTAGCGATCGTTGCTCCAGACCGACACGCAGCTTCCTCCGGAGAGCACCGTATCGATGCCAGCTGCGAGCAGCGCCGTCTGCACGTACGCCGTGAACTCGGCCTGCGACATCTCCGCGATGTTCACAGGGGCTTCCCGGTGCGTCGGGGGCGACGCCGATGCATGAGCAGGCGTTCGCGGTCTGTGTCTGGCAGCAGGGACACGGCGCGGGCCAGCAGTGCCTGCAGTTCGCGCGCGAACGGATAGCGAGGGTTCCACGTGTACACGCGCGTCCGCCCGACCGCCTGGGCCATCAGGATCCCTGCCGCCTCGAGGCGCTCAAGTTGGCGCTTCACCCCTGTTTGCGTCGTGCCCCAGAACTGGGAAATCTCGCGGCCATAGCCCTGCTCACGAGCCAGGATGTAGAGCAGGACACGCTCGGCGTCTTCGCTGCCCAAGATGCCACTCAGCATGACCTGAACTTATGTGCACATCTTGTGTTCACAACGACACAAAGTGTGTTCGTGATGGCGCGGTAAGGAGGCGTCAGAAAATGCATAACCCCAGGTTTGCACCTGGGGTTACGTCTTGGAGCGGGCAATGAGACTCGAACTCACAACCTACAGCATGGCAAGCTGGCCAAATTAGCCATCTAAACGACTAGCATATCAAGACTTAGAATGTAAGCACTTGGATCTTAATGGGTTGCCGAGGTGGACAAAGGTGGACAGGAGTGGACACCGCTGGACCCATCTGCTGCATCTGCAGCACGAACTGCAGCCAACCCCATGACCTCGCTTGGTCGAGCCAGCCTAGGGCGAAGCGCGCACTCCTTGCGGCCTCGCCGGGCGCAGGCAATCCCGCGGATCAGTGATCGATCCCCAGACTCGCCTGCGCCGCATCGAGGTCTGCGGACACCAGTCCCCCGACCGCGCGTTCCATCAGCGATGGCTTCATCACCGCGAACGCCTCGGTGATCCAGGCATCCACCGATTCCGTGGTCAGCGAACCGGGGACGGGCGGGAGCGCGGGCAGCTTGACTATCTGCCGTCGGCTCGGCGCCGCGGCATTGCGCGGCAGCGGGCCATCGTCCCACATCTTGCGGATGCCATCGAGGTACTCCGCGACCAGCGCGGTATCGGCAGCGGGCTGGCGGGCGATCTCGGCCTTGGCGAGCAGGGCGACCTCCTGGAACAGGGCCACATCAGCGCGGCGGGATCCGATCATGAGTCGAGCCAGCGCCGAGCGCTGGTTGGGACCGTACGAGAACCTGGGCCAATGGCTGATCACGCGCAGGGAACTCACCGCGATGGCGCTGCGCTGCGCCGCGTCCTCGAGCGCCGTCGGGAGCTGCGACACCATGGCCGCTCGAGCTGCCAGGACCTCGGGTTCGCTGGTGGTGGTCTCATCCCAACGCTGGGGCAGCGGTATGGAGAAGTAGCCCTGGACGATCGATGCCGCCAGCATCGGCCCCGTGAAAGCCGTATCCACTGGCGCGCCGTCATCCTTGGTGCTGATCGTCGTGACGCGCACGGTGTGGAAGACGTCCGCGGCCCGCGACAGGTCCTGGGCCAGCCGCAGCATCGTGTGCGATGGCAGCCAGGACAGCGACTGGCCGCCGGCTGCGTTCTGCAGGACGCGGCCAATGATCCATGCCTGCGCTCGGATGGGCAGTTCGGGGTCGTCGAGCACGCCGGCGAGGACCGGACGGCCCTCCCTGGGCCGGTCGATCGTGCAGGCTTCGACCAGCGGCCCCCAGAAGGATCGGACCGTGGGCTGCGCGCGAGCGCCCGAGGCCGCGATGCCCGCGTCCACATACGGACCGACCCCGCCCAGCTGGGCGGCCAGCAGCGATCGGACCTCGCGATGGACGACCGCGAGCGCGTTGGATCGCTCCACCTCGGTCGCGTCGGGTTTCAGCCGGGCGATCTCCTTGAGGAAACGCTTCGCCGCCGCCGCAGGTTCGTCGCCGCGCGGTTGGCTGGCCTCGCTGGAGCACAACGACATGACGATGACGAGGACGAGGACGAGGACGTGGAAAGCGCGGCTGGCCACGGCTACTCCGACACCGCATCACCGGTGGGCACTTCGGAACCGGGGTAATGCAGCAGGCCCACGTAGCCGATGACAGTGACGTTGTTTGGGAGCGCTTCGTCGAAGGCATCGCGCACCGACGGGAACGTCGTGGTCACCGGGTTGCCTGGATTCGCCATCATGGTGACGACCTTCTGACCGCGCTCGGCGGTGAAGCAGTGCAGGAGATCAACCCTGACCGGCGCGTCGGTCTTCAGGAGCCCCTGGTACTGGGCGGTGTAGCTGGGCACGCCGATGTAGGGATTGCCGTTGGCGTCCACGACGGGCAGACCAACTCCGGCCGCGATCTCGCCCGGAACGATGTTGTCCCCGACGGAATGATCCGCTCCCAGCAAGGTGAACGTCGAGGCGGTATTGCCCGCGAGGAGGTCGCTGATGCCGTTGTACTGGACCGTCATGCGCGTGTCCGGCTGCATCTCGCCATTCTCGTCCTCGCCAGCGGGAAACCCGCTCAGGTATGGCCCGACGTTCACGTGCGCGCCGTGCCCCAGATCGTCCACCGTCACGATGCTCGCGGGGGTGATGTCCTTGGCCGCGAGGAACGCCGCGATGCCCCGGTAGTCGGACACCTCGCCGCCGCGCCCGACGGTCACCTTGTAGCGGCCGCCACCCTCGCTGTAGCTGTTGAAGAACCAATTGCCCTGGGCCACGATGAGGGCGTCGAGCGAGTTCCGCTGCGCGGACTTCGCTGCCGGGCCGACGTACTGATGGACGATGATCAGGTGCCCGGGCTTCTCCTTGAGCTGCGACTTCCAGGCCGGCACAACGGCCGCGCCGCTGCCGCCTGCGCCACCCACGACCTTGAAGCGACCGGAGCATTTCACCCATGAGGTGCCGCCGACCTGGATCGGCGCGGACTTCGCCTTGAACAGCGTTTCGGTGTTGTCGAGGCCCACCCACATGACCCCGGCATGCGGCTTCGAGGTGGTGACCGCCCCGCTCCCGGCCACGAAGTGGTGCGGGTTCTCGGGCGTGGTGTTGAGCACGGCGATTACGTCAGCGTCGCGCGACAGGTACCAATCCGAGTTGTCGGCGCCCGGTCCGACGGCGATGCCGTACGGCGTCTCAACGGCGGCGGCCCAGAGAGTCGCGGGGAGGAGCGCGGCCAGCGCGATCGCGATGCGTACCATGTTCAAGGATCCTTCGGTTGCTTGGTTTCAAGAGTGCCGGCGCGTGCGACGAGGTCGGGCAGTTCGACGCGCTGCACGCGTTGCGCCTCCCAGCTGTCGGGACGCTTCTTCACCAGCTTCCTGAACGTGGCTTCGGCCTTGCCATGCTGCTCGGTGAAGAGGTAGAGGAAGCCCAGGTTGTACAGGACGCGGTGGGCGTCGGGGTAATCGGGGTGCTCGGAGAGGACGCGCAGGAAGCGAGCTTCGCTGCCGGCGATGTCCCCCGTGCCAGCGTACGCCTGCGCTGCGTCGCAGAGCGACTTCGCGGCGAACGGCGATCGGGGGGACGCTTCCACGAGCGCATCCCACTGGTCGCAGGCCTGCTTGGCATCGCCGCCCAACCGCGCCAGCTCCGCCAGTTCGTAGCGGGCGCACAGGCCCTGCGCCGCCGTCGCCTTGCGGTCGGATTCGACCAGTCGGTACAAGCGCCCGGCCTCGACCAACTCCCCGCGATACATCTGGAAGCCGCCGAGGAACAGGAGCAGCTTCACCCGAGGCTGCCCGACCATGACCAGGTTCGGCATGACCACGGGCAGCTGCTTGGACGCGCACATGACTTGCAGGTCGTCGAGCGCGCTGATGCGGCCATCCGCGCGCTTGCCCGGCGGCCTGATCGCGACCTCGCGGGCGAGGCACGTCCCGGTGGCGTCGAAGTCACCCCGCACCATGCGGCAGATGGCCATGCGGTCGTAGAGGTCGGCCAACAGCAGCGCATCCTCCGTGGCGGTGATCGGCACCGTCGGCGCGAGGACAGCCTCTTTGTCGCGCACCGTCATCGCTCCCAGCGCGGTCAATCCAGCGGCCGCCAGCTGCTCGGCATCGGCCAGGTCGTAGTCCACGAACAACGCTACTTCCAACTCGGCTGCCGCCCGCAGGGCCGCCCTGCGCTCCTGGACCGGCGTGGGAATGCCGTCCATGCCGGGCTTCGCATCGGGAGCATGGCCTTCAGCCGACGCGGCGCACTGCTACGCCCGCCAGGCCGCGTCGTGCTTGCGGGCGGTATCGGCGGCGATGCGCACCACCCAACCGTACGCGGAGGCCGCCTCCCGCCACGATCCGGCCACGCGAGCCCGCTCGGCCTCGGCCCAGCGCGCGTTCTGGGCGGACTCGGACTGGTCGGCATCGCGCAGCGCAGCGTCCAATCGTCGGACTTCACGTTCCCCGAGGATGCCGTTGTACCGATCCGGGTACCGAGAGGCCCGACGCGCTCGTTCGGCGTGCATGGCCGCCTGCTTGGCCCCCTCGACATCGCCGAGCGCCAGGCAGCAGGTCGCGAAGTAATGGGCGATCTCGGCCACCTCCATGCCGTCGCAGCCCGACCGCTCGGCTTCCTGGAGCAGCTGACCGAAGCGGGAATGGATATGCGCGAGTCCATCGCCCTCTTCTTTTCGAGCAGGCCAATGAAGGCCACGATCTGCTGGTCGAGCGCAGCCGACGTGGCGCGCCTGCTGATCAGCACGTCGATGACCAACAGCGTCGCGGCGATGCCAGCATCCGAATCGGGCGAGCACGTCGGCGATGCCCGCTTGACGAAGCGCTCCAGGGTCCCTGCGGCCGCCCCTTCCGCGGACGCCGCGGCGGCGTGGTCGAGCAGATCCCGCGCGATCAGGTCCGCCGCATCGAGGCGGAAGCACGCCAGCAGCGCCAATGCGACGATCGCGCTCCGCGCGCAGGCGGAGGTGATGGCCACGCATCTATCGACAGGGCGACGCGGGCCAGGCTGGACGCGTAGTTTCATCATGACCATCACTTATGACTGACGAGGTGACGGTTCAGAATCCGGCGTCGGCGAGGCGGGTGGGGAACGTAGGGAATCATCGCCAGCAGTCAACTCGACGAACGCGTAACCACGTACTGGTCGCGCCTGAGAAGCTCGCGATCGACGATCAGGCGCCCGTATGGCCTCCTTATTCCTCACGCATCGGCCCGATGACAATGCCTGTCGGTGCCCTGGCGTAGCAAGCGGATGAAACTGGCAGCTGCGCTCACTGAGAAGCGCCCCTGGTAGGGTCGACGCAGAAACGACCCTCACGAGCCGACTTGCCCCGTTACCCGTGGACCAAACGCTTCGGCGATGACCAACGCCGCGCCGACCGTCTGCGATGACATCGCCATCCTCGTCATCGGCTGCGCCGCCTGGATGAACCGCGACCTGCAACGGGTCGCCGATTTCCTGGATGCCCAGCTGCGCGCCGTGCTCGCGGCCGTGCCGCGGGTGCCGCGCCTGGATCGCGAGGCGAGAGGACGCTTGGCCGAGTTGGCGAACCGGATCGAGCGCGCCCGCCTGGAGGCCTGCGCGCGCATCGTCACCGTCGACACGCTGCGCCGCTGGTTCCGTACCCTCGTAGCGCGCAAGTGGACGCATCCGCGCACCGGTCCAGGCCGGCCGCCGATCGCGCCCGACGCCGAACAGCAGATCGTGACCATGGCCAGGGAGAATCCCGGCTGGGGCGTGCGTGGGATCAGCCAGCGGCTGCGCCTGCTCGGCATCGCGGTCAGCCGCGCGACCGTCAGGCGCGTGTTGCGCCGCAACGGCATCGATCCCGCACCGATGCGCACCCGTGATAGCACCTGGGACGAGTTCCTCGCCGCCCACGCGGCACAGATCGCCGCCATCGACTTCACGACCGTCGAGTGCTTCGACCAGGGCCGCCTGACGACGCAGTACTGTCTGTTCGCCATCCACCACGACACCCGGCGCGTGTCCCTGGCCGGCATCCACCCAGCATCCCGACACCGCTTGGATGGCGCAGCAGGCTCGCAATCTGACCGCCGACGGTGGATTCCTCGCCGGTCGTCGATTCCTGATCATGGATCGGGACGCGTCGTTCAGCGAACGCTTCCGGGCGATCCTCGCCACGGGTGGCGTGGAGAGCGTGCGCACGCCACCGCAGTCCCCGAACTGCAACGCGTTCATCGAGCGGTTCTTCCGTAAGCGGTCAGCCGCCTGAACTAGTCAACCGACCACCTACGACAGATGCTTCTCGATTTTGTCATGGATGGTCGCCAGTCGTGCGGCGGTCGAACCGGGAACGTGGTCGTCGAGTTGCCGCTCGGCGCGTTCCTCGTCGAGGCGATGGAAGCCCCTGATCTCGACCCAGAGCGCGCCGAGCAGTTCGTCGAGTTCTTCGTAGGTGCCTTGGATGCGATGTCCGCCACGTGCGGGCGTGGCGCGTGCGAGCAGTCGTCCAATGCCGGTGCCGACCTCGAAGGCGACGATCGTGCTCTGGATGAGCGCCATCTCGTCGTCGGTCAGCACGATGGATGGCCCGCCACGGCTCATCCGACGATCCGGTCGGCACGTTGGGCTTGGGCCAGTGGCGTCAGCGCATCGTAGTCGGTGCACCCACGATGGAGCAGGGCGGCCGTATCGAGCATGTAGGCATAGGGATCGATGCCCTGCATGCGGCAATTCTCGATCAACGTGGCGACGATGGCGGCGCGTTCACCGCCGGCGTGCGAGCCGATGAACAGCCAGTTTTTGCGGCCGACCGCCCACGGGCGCAGCGCGTTCTCGGCCGGGTTGTTGTCGATGGGCAGGAAGCCGTGGTCGAGGTACGGCGTCAGCGCGTGCCAGCGTGCGAGCGCATAGGCGATGGCGTGGCCGAGGTCGCTGGCTGGCAGCATGCCGATGCGTGCATCGTCGAGACGTCGGCGGAGCTGGATCAACAACGGTCCTGCACGTCCCCGGCGCATGCGTTGCCGTTCGTCGTCGTCGTCGACCAAGGCCAGGTCATGTTCGATCGCGTAGAGGCGCTGGATGTCGTCGACCATCCGCGCCGCGAATGGATCACGTTCGTGGATCTCGTGGAACTTGCGTCGGACATGCGCCCAGCAGCCGACCGGCGTCGCTGCGTCCGGCCCGTAGAGCCGCTCATGGCCGGCGTAGGCATCGGCGACGATGAAGCCGCGGTAGTCGCGCAGGAACTCGGCTGGATGCCGACCTTCACGGGTGGCGGTGAACTGGAAGGCAGTCTCGTGCTCGCTGCGGTACACCCAGATGCGGGCGGTCGCCGTGTGGCCGCGGCCGGGATCGAGGAGCTTCACTGGCGTGTCATCGAGATGGACGAAGCGCGCACGACGCACCCGGTCGGCGATCACGTCGTAGATCGGCGTGAACGCTCTCGCCACTGCGGCGATGTGGCCGACCAGGGTCGACCGGCTGAGGTGGATGCCGGTACGCCCGGCGCGTTGCTGCTGACGGTAGAGCGGCAGGTGATCGGCGAATTTCTCGACCACGGTGTGGATCAGGGCGGCGTCGGTCATCTTGCCCTGCGGAATCAGGCAGGCTGGTTGGGCGGCAACGATGCGATCCAGCGCGTCGCTGAACGGCCGGCCGTAGACCGCGCGCCGGATGCGGCGCACCAGGTAGACGCCAGGCCGATAGTCCCACTTGTCGCAGGTGCGCCAGGCCAGTAGCGGCAGGGGCTGGCCGTCCGCATCCATGCGCTCGTGCTCCGGCACGGTGATCTCCTCGACGACCACCTCGGCGTCCGCTGGCAGGGCACGACGGCCGGGGTGACGTCCGGCCTGTGGGCGCTTACCGGCTGCAGACGTACCGGATCGCGTTGCGGCATCGCCAGCGCGGTCAGTGGCAGGCAGCGGCGAGAGCGTACCGCCAGCAGCCGGAGCCGATCCCTCCGCTACGGTGACGGCGGTAGCGGGATCGGCGGGCACATCGGCAGCGATGTCGAGATCGACGCGCTGCTGCCCTGGGTGATGACGCTCGGAACTCCAGCCGTAGAGACGTTTGCACATGCGCTCGATCCGCTGCTCCAGCACCGCGAGCTTCGCCCGCAGGTCCTCGTTCTCGCCGCGCAGGTCGTGTGCCTCCTGCTCGCGCTCGCCAGCCTGCGCGCGCAGCAGCCGATTCTCGGCCCGCAGCAGCGCGATCTCCTCGTCCGACGTCGGCATCCCCGCATTATCCACGACTATCCGACGCTGCAACGCGGTAGAATCAGTGCATTCGCTTCGTCACTGCGCAGGCGCTTCCGCGGTGGCCTGCTTCGAGTCTGGGCGGTGGTAGTGACGATGGTAGGTCGCGCGATGGACGCTGATGCCTTCGAGCACCAATGCCATCTCACCGGGCGAGACCTGCACCGTGTCTTTCGCGCCAGCATCGAGCAGCGGCTTGGGCACGGCGAAAGTGCCCTCCTCCAACCGCTTCGCGCACAGCCAGAACCCCGACGCATCCCACACCAGCACCTTCATCCGGTTACGCTTGCGACCGATGAACACGAACACATCGCCAGCGTACGGATCGTGGCCGAGTTGGTGTTCGACCAGCGCCGCCAAGGTGTTGAACGACTTGCGCATGTCCGTCGCTGCCCGCGCCACGAAAATCCGACGGCCGGTTTCGAAGCTCAGCATCTATGCCTGCGAACCCAGCGCCGACACCACTGCCCGCAGCATCCCTGGGTCGAACCCCGCCTGGACACGGATGACCGCACCACCGACGACGATCTCGACATCGGTGGTCGACGATGTCGGGCCGACGACCACCTGAACGAAGCCAGATGACGGCACCACCGACGACGGAACCGTCGTCGGCTGATGCGTCGTACGCAGGACCTTGATCGGATAGCCGAGCCGTTCGCGCCAGTAGTGCAGCCGCTGCGCCCGCAGGTTGCGTGACCGACAATAGGCGGCGCCGCTCAGCCCGGAAGCACGCCAAGCCTCGACCAGGGCGCGACCTCCGGCTTCGTCCAGCGGATCTATTGGGGGGCGTGATGGGTCGTCGGACATGGGTCCTCCAACCGATACCACCTACGACAATGCGCTCGTCGGTGCTAGTTCAGGCGGCTGAACGCTTACGATCCGCGAGCACCGGCCGGTGTGGAACGACCCGACCAAGGCAACCGCGATGCGGGTCGCGGTGCTGGCCTACGACGACACGACCCGGGCGTGGGACCTGTTCGCGTTCGACCGCAACGACCGGCGTATGCCATACGACCTGGAGCCGACCATCTCGGCCCCAGCGTCGACGCTCGGGGTGCTTCCCAGCAGAGCCCTATCCTTCGCGCTGGTCGCTTTCCGTCATAATGGGCGTCGGCGTTTCTGCCA
>JACDEC010000528.1 GCA_013816645.1 Planctomycetota bacterium | reverse complement strand
GTGCTGGTAGATGCCCGAGCAGATCAGCGGCCGTGAACGGGTCGCCGCGGCGCGCGCTGCGGCGAGCATGCGCGCGATGTCGTCGGGCGTGGTCGCCAGCGGCTTCTCGCAGATCACGTGCTTGCCGGCGGCGAGCGCGGCCACGACCTGATCGGCGTGCGCGGCGTGCGGGGTGCAGATGTGCACCAGGTCGAGGCCGGGGTCGGCGAGCACCTCGGCGAAGTCGCTGGTGTAGCGCTCGGCTGCGACCCGCGCGCGCGCCTTGGCGGGATCGGTATCGCAGGCCCAGCGCAGCTCGGCACGGCCGTCGAGCGCCAGGGCCTTGGCGTGGGTGGGTGCGATGACGCCGCATCCGATGATCGCTGCAGTGAGCATGTGACGGAAGGCCGAGCGTATCGCCACGCATCGACGCCGCTAGCGCGGGATGAGCCGAATCGTGCGCTATCCGATCAGCTGTACGCCCTGCCGTTGGATCGGCGATAGTCCGACGGGGCCACGCCGACCGCCCGTTTGAAGGTCTTGGCGAAGTGACTGAAGGAACTTATGCCGACATCGCCGGCGATCTGCGTCACCGACAGAGTGCTTTCCAGGAGCAGGGCCTTGGCGTGGGTGATGCGCATTTCAGTCAAGCGGTCGACGACGGTGCGGCCGGTGACCGCCTTGAAGATGCGCCCGAGATGCGGCTCGCTGAGGTTGACCGCGCGCGCGATCTCGGCGCGCAGCAACTGCCGATAGAGGTTGCGCTGCATGAAGGCCTCGGCCTGGGCGACGATCTGCTGGTGCTCGCCGGCGTTGAGCGACGAGACCTGGCGGTTGCCGGTCGCGCCGACGCTGGCCGCGCGCTTGAGCCCGATGAGCAAGCGCAGGATCAGCGACGAGGTCAGCAGCCGCGACTCGGGTCCCGCGGGATGGCGGACCTCGGCGATCAGCGCGAGCACGTCCTCGCGCATCTCGCTCGGCATCTTCAGCACGCGCCCGACCACGGCGTCGAGCCCGATCACCGTGTCCTCGAAGATCACCACCAGGTAACCCGGCGCCTTCTGGCGCCGGCAGGTTTCGCGCAGCGCGTTGGGCGCGATGATCAGCGAATCCTCGGGTTGCAGCTGGTGGGGGACACCTTCGACGGTGATGGTCATGCCGCCGTGCAGGCAGAAGAACCACTGGTGGATGCGGTGGGCGTGCGGCGCGACGTAGTAATCGAGCCCCGCCTCGCGGTAGAACAGCGTCTCGATGCGGATGGGGAAGCTCGTCGACATCGCCAGGCGAGTGTGCGGGCGCCCCGCCCGCGGTGAAGCGCCGGGAAGCGGACGCACTTGATCCATGCCGGTGGCGCCGAGGATTCGACCTCCCCCGGGTCCGCCTCACGCGCGGCCCTCAACGAGACGAGGAATCCCATGCAGACCCTGGAATGGCGCCGTCGTATCGACCACTGGCGCAGCGTGATGGTCAAGCTGCTGACGGTCCCAGTCGCCGAGGTCGCCTTCACGGGCTTCGTCTCGACCGACTCGCTGACTCCGCCCGAGGCGCTGAAACGCCGCTTCAAACCGATGCCGGCGGGCACGCCGTGGGGCGGCAAATGGGCCTACGGCTGGTTCAAGGCCACGATCACCTTACCCAGGTCCGTCGCCGGCGAGCGGGTGGTGCTGCAGGCCAACGTCGGCGGCGAGTCGGCGATCCTGATCGACGGCGCGCACCAGGGCGCGACCGACCACTGGCACAAGGCCGTCACCCTGACCAATCGGGCCAAGGGCGGCGAGCGCTTCAGCGTGCTGATCGAATCCTACGCCGGGCACGGCCCGCTCGTAGTCGGCGGCGGGCCCGTCCCGCACGGCGAGCTCACGGTGCCCGAGCCGGGGCCGACCCAGGTCAGCGTCGGCACCAGCCGCATCGCGATCTGGGAGGAGGAGCTCTACCAGCTGTCGATGGACACCGAAACCCTGGTCCAACTGCGCGACGCGATGGCCGATCGCGAGTCGCTGCGCGTCGCCGAGATCGACGACGCGCTCAAGCGGTTGACCCTGGTCGTCGACCTCGAGCTGCCGCGCGCGGCGATGATGAAGACGGTGCGCGCGGGGCGCGCGCTGCTCAAGCCCCTGCTCGACCGGCGCAACGGTTCGACCGCGCCGCGCATGAGCTGCTTCGGCCACTCGCACATCGACGTCGCCTGGCTGTGGCCGCTGCAGGAGACCGAGCGCAAGTGCAGCCGGACCTTCGCCAGCCAGCTCGCGCTGATGCGCGAATACCCCGAGTACAAGTTCCTGCAGAGCCAGGCCCACCTCTATTGGATGGTCAAGACCCGCTATCCGCAGCTCTACCAGCGCGTGAAGGCCGCGGCGAAGAAAGGCCAGTGGGTGGTCGACGGCGCGATGTGGGTCGAGCCCGACACTAACGTCACCGGCGGCGAGAGCCTGATCCGCCAGTTCATCCACGGGAAGCGCTTCTTCCGCGAGGAGTTCGGCGTCGACAGCCGGCTGATGTGGCTGCCCGACGTGTTCGGCTACAGCGGATCGCTGCCGCAGATCATGAAGGGCTGCGGCATCGACCACTTCTCGACCCAGAAGATCGCCTGGACCTACAACGGCGGCGACCCGTTCCCGCACAACCTGTTCTGGTGGACCGGCATCGACGGCACCCGGGTGCTCTCGTACCTGCACAACGACTACAACTCGGAGTCGACGCCGACCGCGATCATGGCGCGCTGGAACGAGCGCGTGCAGAAGGACGCGACCCACAAGGGCCGCCTGGTGCCGTTCGGCTGGGGCGACGGCGGCGGCGGACCGACCCGCGACCACCTCGAATACCTGCGCCGCGAGCGCGACCTCGAAGGCCTGCCGCGCTGCGTGATCGAGACGCCCGCCGAGTTCTTCGCCGCGGCCGATACCGCGGGCATCCCGACCTGGGTCGGCGAACTCTACTACCAGGCGCACCGGGGCACCTACACCAGCCAGGCCAAGAC
>JACDEC010000527.1 GCA_013816645.1 Planctomycetota bacterium | reverse complement strand
CTCAATGCCGGCGAGGCCCGCCAGTTCGCCGACTGGGGCTTCAACCGCGCGCACCCAGTCCCGTCGCTGCGCGCCGCCGTCGAGCGGGTCGCCGAGGGTCGCGAGCGCACCATGGCCCGGCTGCTGATGTGCGATCTCGAGGCCTACCGCCACCCCGACCACGCGGAACGGCCGCTCTCGGCGCAGCAGGCGATCGGCCTGGCCGCCAAGCTCGAGAGCGAATTGCCCGAACGTCAGGCCGAGTTCCTGCGCATCCAGGCGCGCCTCACCGAGGAGATCCTCGGCGACTTCAAGGGCGCGATCGTGCTCTTCACCAAGCTCAACCAGCCCCCCGGCACCGATTTCGACGTCGCCCGCTGCCTGGAGAAGATGGGCGACAACAACGCCGCCTTCCTCAAGTACGGCGAGATCTACGCGACCTGCTCCAAGGACGGCAACGGCGCCGAAGCGTTGTGGCGGCAGGGGGTGATGGCCAACGAGAAGCTCAATGAGCGCTCCAAGGCGATCCTCATCCTGCGCCAGGTCTGCGACGAGTTCCCCGGCAGCGGGCAGTACGGCAACGCGCACAACTACCTGCAGCAGCGCCTTGATACGGTCTACACCGGCGGTGGCGGCAAGCGCGAGCGCTGAGCGCCTTTGCGAAGTGCGGAGGACGACGTGCGACGTGCGACGTGATACAGTTTGTGGTCTGACCTCCAACTGGCCGTAGGTACCGACTTCGCACTTCGCACTTCGCACTTCGCACTTCGCACTTCGCACTTCGTACCTCGCCTTCGCCCGCCTAAATCCCCTTGCCCCGCCCATTCCGATTGATGAAATGCGTTCCATGTCACGGAACGTGTGCCGGCCATGAGCGTCGCCATCCTCAGCAAGGCGTTCTCGCTGCTCGAAGCGCTGCCCACCGAACCGCCGGGCACCGCCCTGGCTGATATCGCGGCGCGCACCGGCCTGCCCAAGCCGACTGCGCACCGCCTGCTGCGTTCGCTGATCGAGCTCGGCTACGCCGTGCAGGACCCGGCCAGCGGCGGCTACCGATCCGCGGGCCGGCTGGTGGCCGGCGGCGGGCGCAACGAGGACCGCCTGCGCCTGCGCGTACTGCCGATCATGCGCCGCCTGCACCGGCGCTTCGACGAGAACGTCAACCTCGGGGTGCTCGACGGCGGCACCGTGCGCTACCTCGCGGTGCTCGAGACCACGCGTCCGCTGCGCCGCATCGTCGAGACCGACGTCAGCGACCCCGTGCATTCGACCGCGCTGGGCCGCGCCATCCTCGCCGGGCTGCCGGTCAGCGCGCGCGCCGAGGTCATCGCGCGCTGTCCGCTGGTTGCGCGCACCCCGCGCACCATCACCGCGACCAAGGACCTCGACCGCGAGATCGCCGCCTCGGCCCAGCGCGGCTACGCCGTCGAGGAAGAGGAGAACGACGTGGGTGTGATCTGTCTGGCCGTCGCCATCCCCGGCAGCGAGCCGCCCGCCGCCATCAGCCTGTCGCTGCCGACCGCGCGCTGCGAGCGCGAGCGCCGCGCCGAGATCATCGCCGCCCTCCGGGAGTCCATCGCATGAGCCCAGCCCAATCAGCCAAGCCGGCCAGCCACGCTAAATCCGCCGAACTCTTCGCGCGCGCGCAGAAGGTCCTCGCCGGCGGGGTGTCGAGCGAGTTCCGCAAGGCCTCGGTGCCGCACCCGCTGTTCTACGAGCACGGCCAGGGCGCGCGCATCACCGACGTCGACGGCAACGAGTACCTCGACTTCACGCTCAGCCAGGGCCCGCTGATCCTTGGCCACTCGCATCCCGAGGTGCTCGCCACGGTCGCCGAGCACAGTGCACGTGGCCAGTTGTTCGCCGGGCAGCATCTCGCCGAACTCGAACTCGCCGAGACCCTGCAGCGCCTGATCCCCTGCGCCGAGCTCATGCGCTTCAGCCTGTCGGGTTCGGAATCCGACCACTGCGCGTGGCGCCTCGCGCGGGCGATCACCGGCCGGCCGCGCATCCTGCGTTTCGAGGGCCACTACCACGGCTGGTTCGATCCGGTCGCCCAGGCGATCTCGGGTTCCGACGAAGCCGCGCTCGGCCCGCGCGCGGCGCCGACGCCGGTGCCCTGGACGAAAGGCCTGCCACCGCGCATCCAGGACGAGATCGTCACCCTGCCCTGGAACGACCTGGCGCTGGTCGAGCAGACCCTCGCCGCGCGCGGCTCCGAAATCGCCGCCATCACCACCGAGCCGGTGATGTGCAACAACGGCTGCATCGAGCCGGCGCCTGGCTACCTCGCCGGGCTGCGCGCGCTGTGCGACCGTTACGGCTGCCTGCTCATCTTCGACGAGGTCATCACCGGCTTCCGCATGGGCCTGGGCGGAGCGCAGAAGCGCTACGGCGTAACCCCCGATCTCGCGATCTTCGGCAAGGCCATGGCCAGCGGCTATCCGATCAGCGTGCTCTGCGGGACCCGCACGGCGATGGACCTGATCACCCGCGGCGAGGTCATCCACGCTGGCACCATGAACTCGGGGAACCCGTCCGTGGCCGCGGCGATCGCCACCATCGCGGTGCTCGAGCGCGAGCGGGTGCCCGAACGCCTGGAGCGCCTCGGCCAACGCCTGGCCGCCGGCCTGCGCGCCGCCGCGACCGAGACCGGCAAGCCGCTGCTGGTCCAGGGTCCGGGCGCGATGCTGCACTGCGGTTTCACCGCGCTGAGCGCGGTGCGCGATCTGCGCGGCTGCATATCCTACGACAAAGGCCGCTACGCCGCCTTCCTGCGCGGCATGCACGAGCGCGGCATCCGCCTGATCGGCCGCGGCCTGTGGTACATCTCCAACGCGCACAGCGAGGCCGACATCGATCGCGCCATCGCCACCGCGCGCGAGGTCCTGCGCGGGGTCTGACGCCATGACCCGCGTGCTCATCGCCGGGCTCTTCCACGAGTCGCACGGCTTCCTCCCCGGGACCACGCCGGCGT
>JACDEC010000526.1 GCA_013816645.1 Planctomycetota bacterium | reverse complement strand
CCCCAGCGTCCAGCGGCTCGGCCTCCCCACCGCGCGCCATGCGCCTGGGCGCAATCCTCAAGCAGGTGCAAGCCCTCGTCGCGACACCAACCAGCCCAGCGATCCATCTCCGCCATCTGCCCGTAGAGGTGCACCAGCAGCACCGCTTTGGTTCGCGCGGTCCGGCAGCGCGCGACGCTGACGGGATCGAGCAGCGCGGTGCCCAGATCAATGTCGGCGAGCACCGGCACCGCCCCGGCGCGGATCACCGCGAGCACGGTGGCGAAAGCGGTCATCGGCGTGGTGATGACCTCGTCGCCAGGACCGATGCCGAGCGCGCGCAGCCCGATCTCGATCGCGTCCATGCCGTTGCCGACGCCGACGCAGTGACCAGCGCCGCACTCCCGCGCCCAGTCGCGCTCGAAGGCTTCGACCTCGCGGCCGAGGACGTACCAGTTCGAACCGATCACCCGGGTGACCGCCGCGAGTTCGGCGTCGCGCAGGGCTTGGTCCTCGCGTTCGAAGGCGGTCATGCTGATCATGCGGCACCCTCGACGTAAGCGGCCAGATGGGTGCGGTAATAGGCCACGGTGGCGCGCAGGCCTTGCTCGAGATCGATCCGGGGGCTCCAACCAAGCTCGTTGCGGATCGCCGAAGCGTCGGTCGCCCAGTCGCCGATGTCGATGGCGGCGCGGTCGACCGGAAAGGGAATGAGTTCGTAGCTGCCGCCGGCGATCGCCACCAGCCGATTGGCCAGGTCGGAGAGGGCGACGGGGTCGGAATGACCGACGTTGTAGATTCTCCCCGCCGCGGCCGGCGACGCCGCTGCGATCAGCGCTGCGGCCGCGTCGTCGACGTGGATCAGGTCGCGGCGCTGCTGGCCGTCGCCGAAAACAGCGAAGGGCAGGCCTTCGAGCGCGCGCCGCAACCAGATGCCGAGGAACATCTGCTTGGCGTCCTTCACCCGCAAGCCCGGGCCATAGACGTTGCTCAGGCGCAGCACGCTGGCGGGAATCCCGTGGACGCGGTGGTAGAGTAGGCAGCAGTCCTCGGCCGCGCGCTTGCCGATGGCATTGATGTCGGGCGGCCGCAGCGGGTGGCACTCGTCCACGGGCATGGTTTGCGCCCGGCCGTAGACCTGGCGGGTGCTGGTGAACACCACCGCGGCGCGCGGGCAGTGGCTGCGCACCGCTTCGAGCACCGCGACCGTGCCGGCGACGTTGGCGGCGACATCCTCGAGCGGGTGCTCCATCGAACGGGCGTGGCCGGTACGGGCAGCGCAATGGAAGACCGCGGCTGCGCCGGCGAAGACGCCGCTCAACGACCCGCTTTCCTGCACGTCGCGGCGGTGGATCCGCACTCCCGGCGCGCTGGCGAGATTGGCTGCATGAGCGCCACCATCGGAAACGAACGCGTCGATGACCTCGACCTGGGTTCCCCCTGCTGCCAGGCGGCGGGCGAGACACGAGCCGATCAGCCCGAGGCCGCCGGTGATCACCGCCTTGGCGAGGTCGGGTGCGCTCATCGCCGCGCCACCACGACGTTGTCGAGATACAGGTCACGACCGCTCGGCACCAGCCGGCCAAGGACCACCCCGAGCACATTCACCGGCGCCATCACCAGGGCGACGGCGACCGCAGTGAGCACCTGACTGCGCGCGCGCAGGCGTTTGAACAGCATGGCGTTCAGCAGCTGGAAGAGCAGACGTCCATCAGCCACCGTCCGAAGCTGGTCGACCACCTCGAATCCCGCCCCGCGCAGCAGGTGGGCCAGGCCGAACGACGAGTAGCGAGCGTAGTCGAAAGGCTGCTCGTGCTCATCCCACACGAAGGGCACGGTGAGCAGCAGGTGGCCACCCGGCTTGAGGACCCGGCGGATCTCAGCGAGGAACTCGCCCGGCGTGAACACATGCTCGAGCACCTGGTTGCAGATCACCGAGTCGAACTCGCCGTCGGCGAACGGGAAGGTCCTGCCGTCGTAGAAGGCATCGGCGAACCCCCGGCCGCGCGTCTCGGGCGAGTCGATCTCGAGGCCGACGTAGTCGTCGACAGCGAAGAGATCGCGGTACGGCTTGCGACCGCAACCGACGTCGAGCACCCGGCCGCGGATCAGCGGCGCGCAAGCGACGATGGCATCGCGCAGCCCGCACCGGGCGAAATAGAACGGATTCACCAGTACCGCCAAGGGGCCGGGGTGGAACTGCTGGCGCCGGGCGAAGCGGATCACGGCGCCGATCACGGGGGCCCCGCCGCGCGTTCGTAGAGTGCGCCAGTGAAGGCGATGCCGAGATTGCCGCGGTCGTCGCAGGGAATGTCCCACACCGCACGGTAATCGGGCAGCCAGGCCGATCGCAGGTGCGCCGGATCGAACAGCCAGCAGGGATAGCTGGCCGGATAGATGCGGCGCGTCACCCGCTGCACGACCAGGCGGTCGCGCCCGCCGGCGATGACCGGGGTTCGATCGATGATCACCTGGGCGAACCCCCGCATCCGGCATTCCGCGATGAATGCGTACGGTTCGCGCAGGTACTGCAGGACCGAGCCGAGCAGCAGGACGTCGATCGGGCCGGCGGCCAACGCATCGTCGATGCTGGCATGGAAGCTGAGCGGGCCACTCGGATGCAGCTCGCGCCCACGAGCGACGAAGGCGGGCTGCTCGACCACCCGCCAGTCGACGGCTGCCAATTGCCGCAGCGGCTCGCGGTGCTGCAGCCAGGCGCTGCCGAGCGATCCGCCGAAATCGAGCACACGCAATTGGCCGCCGCTGCGCGCCGCGCACAGCAGTAGCGAGGCCAGCAGCGGCCAGCGCGTTTCCGGTTGGGCGAAGCAGACGCTATCTCGTTCGAATGCGGCTTCTCCCGCCAGCACTCGGCGGGTGGACGCGCTCACCCGTTCGAGGATCGCGCCGGCGTCGTACCCGCCGGCCTCGCGGCTGGCCGCATCCCAGTCGGGATAGTCCCCGCCCCACCAGGTGGCGGCG
>JACDEC010000525.1 GCA_013816645.1 Planctomycetota bacterium | reverse complement strand
CAGCATGTCGGTGTCGTGCATCGCGTGTCTTGGCCATGGAAACACCTCGTGGGAAAGCCTGAAGGGCTCCACGAGAGCGGGTCAACTCCATGATCACCGTGCAGAGGAACTAGTTCCTCTGCACGGTGATCATGACTCTTTGGCGGGTTGGGTGGGAGCGGCTGGATCGGGATAGGCTCGGCCCATTTTGGCGCGCGCCTTCTGGGTGGTGAACAACCACTTGACCTGAGCTCCGGCCGCGTTGCGCTGCCGCTCCCAGGCGGCGATCTCCCGAGCCAGCCGCTCGCGATCATCGATGCGCCGATCCAGGCACTGACCCTTCAAGACCCCGATCTCGATCTCGACCATGTTCAGCCAGCTCGCATGCTTGGGGGTGTAGTGGAACTCCAGCCGGCGCAGGATGCGATGCGCCTCCGAGGCCGGGAAGGCTTCGTAGAGCGACCCGGGCGTGTGCGTCGACAGGTTATCCATGACCACCCGGACCCGCTCGGCCTGCGGATAGTCAACATCCACAAGCTCGCGCATGCACTGGGCGAACTCGACGGCGGTGCGCTGCTGGGTGACCTTGACCTTGCGCCAGGGCCGGTGCGCGTTGAGGAGCACGAACAGGTTGACGGTTCCGTTGCGGCGATACTCGTAATCGTAGCGCTCGATCTGCCCCGGCTTGGGCGGGATCGGCTGGCGCACCTCGCCGATCAGCTGGGTCGGGCTCTCGTCGAAGCACACCACCGGGCGCTGGGGATCGGGCGCCTCGGCGTAGAGATCGAGCACGTCCTCCATGCGGGCGACGAACTCGCCATTGACCCGAGGGATGCACCACATCGTCTCGCGCCAGGGCTTGAGCGCGTTCTCGCAAAGCCGCCGGCGCACCGTCTCGCGCGAGAGACTCGCATGCCCGGTCAGCCGGACCATCTCGCCCGCCAGGAGCTCGACGGTCCAGCGGGCGCGGCCCTGCGGCGGGCTCGAACAGGCGGTCGCCACCAGAAGCGCTTCCTCCTTGCCCGAGAGCTTGCGGTCGGCGCCGGGACGCGGCTCCTCTGTCAGCGCCCGCTCCAGGCTGCCTTCCACGAAGCGCCGCTTGGTCCGGTAGACAGTCGAGCCGCCGACTGCGACGCTGCTCGCGATGGCGTCGTCCGGCACGCCGGCATGGGCCGCCAGCAGGATCTGCGCCCGCTTCAGCTTGCGGGCGGCGTGCTTGCCGCGGCTCAGCATCGCCTGCAACTCGCTGCGCTCGGCCTCGCTCAGATCGACCCGGTAGCGTATGTTCATGGTGGCCTCCTCGATCGAGGTCGCCATGAATCGGATCTGCGATGTGTGTCAGCCCTCCGCGGGGCCAAGCTTCACGGACAAGCAGGGCCAGTCCCTGGCCTTCATCGACGCCTACACGCGCCTCAATAGACGCCCGCCGGCCGAGGCCGACATGCAACGCCACTTCCGCGTGACCCCGCCGTCCGTGCACCAGATGGTGCTGACCCTGGAGCGCGCCGGGTTGATCCGACGCCAGCCCGGCCTCGCACGCAGCATCGAGGTCCTCGTAAGCCCAGAGAGCCTGCCCATCCTATGCCCGCTCCAACCCGTCAAATCCTCCGTGCAGAGGAACTAGTTCCTCTGCACGGAGATTATGACTCTTTGGCGGGTTGAGTGGGAGCCGCTGGATCGGGATAGGCTCGGCTCATCTTGGCGCGGGCCTTCTGGGTCGTGAATATCCACTTGACCTGAGCCCCGGCGGCGTTGCGCTGCCGCTCCCAGGCGGCGATCTCCCGAGCAAGCCGCTCGCGATCGTCGATGCGCCGGTCCAGGCACTGACCCTTCAGGACCCCGATCTCGATCTCGGCCATGTTCAGCCAGCTCGCATGCTTGGGCGTGAAGTGGAACTCCAGCCGGCGCAGGATGCGATGCGCCTCTGGGGCCGGGAAGGCTTCGTAGAGCGACCCGGGCGTGTGCGTCGACAGGTTGTCCATCACCACTCGGATTCGCTCGGCCTGCGAATAGTCGACATCCACAAGCTCGCGCATGCATTGGGCGAACTCGACTGCGGTGCGCTGCTTCGTGACCTTGACCTTGCGCCAGGGCCGGTGCGCGTTGAGGAACACGAACAGGTTGGCCGTGCCTTCACGCCGGTACTCGTAATCATAGCGCTCCACCTGCCCCGGCTTCGGCGGGATCGGCTGGCGCACCTCGCCGATCAGCTGGACAGGGCTCTCGTCGAAGCACACCACCGGGCGCTGGGGATCAGGCGCCTCGGCGTAGAGATCGAGCACGTCCTCCATGCGGGCGACGAACTCTCCGTTGACCCGCGGCACGCACCACATCTTCTGGCGCCAGGGCTTGATCTCGTTCTCGGCCAGGCGCCGGCGCACCGTCTCGCGCGACAGGCGCTCATGCTCGGTGAGCCGCACCATCTCGCCCGCCAAGAGCTCGACGGTCCAGCGGGCGCGGCCCTCCGGCGGGCGCGAGCAGGCGGTCGCCACCAGAAGCGCTTCCTCCTTGCCCGAGAGCTTGCGCTCGGCGCCGGGACGCGGCTCCTCCGTGAGCGCCCGCTCCAGATTGCCTTCCACGAAGCGGCGCTTGGTCCGGTAGACGGTCGAGCCGCCCACCGCGACGCTCGCCGCGATGGCCTCGTCCGGCACGCCGGCATGGGCCGCCAGCAGGATCTGCGCCCGCTTCAGCTTGCGGGCGGCATGCTTGCCGCCGCTGAGCATGGCTTGCAGCTCGCTGCGCTCGGCCTCGCTCAGGTCGACCCGGTAGCGTATGTTCATGGCGGCCTCCTTGACCGAGGTCGCCATGAATCGGATCTGCGGTGTGTGTCAGCCCTCTGCGGAGCCAAGCTTCACGGACAAGCAGGGCCAGTACCTGGCCTTCATCGACGCCTACACGCGCGTCAACGGACGCCCGCCGGCCGAGGCCGACATGCAACGCCACTTCCGCGTGACCCCCCCATCCGTGCACCAGATGGTGCTGACTCTGGAGC
>JACDEC010000087.1 GCA_013816645.1 Planctomycetota bacterium | reverse complement strand
CACCCGGGTGAGGTGCTCGCGGGTGCAGCCGTGCCGACGCGCGATCTCCTTGAGCGGGTCGCCCGAGAGCGGCGTGCGCAGCAGGTCGTCGACCGCGCGTTCGACCGGCGCCAGGCCGAGAGTGGCGGCCGCCTCGATCTCGTCGAACAGCGTCATGACGAAACCGTGCACCGCCGGGCTCACCGCGCGACGATCGGCGCGCGGATCGCGATCGCAGCGGCGCTCGATGTCGCGCAGCAGGGCGAGGATGCGCGGCGTCCCGCCGAGCTGCACGATCGGGCCGAAACGGGCGCGCAGCACATCCCAGTGCTCGAGCAGGCCGGCCCCGCCCAGCGAGATGTGCGCGGTGCGCAGGTCATCCGACCACCCTGGCCAATCCGGACGATCGGGGGGCCGGCCGTAGCTGGTCGCTTCGCCGTAGGCGAACAGGAAGGCCTGCCCGGCGGACACCTCGCTGTCGCCGGCGGCGCCGCGCAGCACGCAGCGCCCGCTCTCGATGACCTGGAAGATGACCATACCGGCGGGCGCGCGCCGGCGGTTGTCGAACCACCAGGCGGTCCGCGGCGAGAAGCGTTCGTTGGTCTTGCAGGCCACCACGTGCCAGAGCACACGGTCGCGGGCAGCATGGTACTGCGAGCGCTCCATGAACGCATGGTGGGAAGGCGGGGAAGTCCGGAAGTCCGGAAGTCCGGCGGTCAACCCCCCGTCACACCCGACCCAGGCCCTGCCCGAGGTGGTAGTAGATCTCGTTCCAGCGCAGCTCCTGGCGCAGGCGCTCGATGTCGGTGCCCGGGCCGACGTTGACCAGTTCGATGCCGGCGATGGTCGCGAAGTCGCGCAGGTGCTCGGGGGTGAGCGCCTGGGTGAACGACGAATGGTGCGCGCCGCCGGCGTAGATCCACGCCGCGCAGGCGGTCTTGAAGTCGGGCAACGGCTTCCACACTGCGCGCGCCACCGGCAGCTTGGGCAGCGCCGGGGGCACCACCACATCGACCTCGTTGACCAACAGGCGGAAGCGGTTGCCGAGATCCATCAACGCGGCGTTGAGCCCGCGTCCGGGCGGCGCCGAGAACACCAGACGGGCGGGATCAGCCTTGCCGCCGATGCCCAGCGCGTGGACTTCGAGCGTCGGCTTGGCGGCGGCGATGCTCGGGCAGACCTCGAGCATGTGCGCGCCGAGCACCAGCTCCTTGCCGGCTTCGAGGTGGTAGGTGTAGTCCTCCATCCATGAGGTGCCGCCCTTGAGGCCGCGGGCCATGGTCTTCATCGCGCGCAGCAAGGTGCAGGTCTTCCAGTCGCCTTCGGCGCCGAAGCCGTAGCCGTCGGCCATCAGGCGCTGCACGGCCAGGCCGGGCAGCTGCTTGAGCGCGCCAAGGTCCTCGAAGTTGGTGGTGAAGCCTTTGTAGCCGCCGGCCTTCAGGAACGAGCGCATGCCCAGCTCGATGCGCGCCTGCTCGACCAGCGCCGAACGCTTGGCGCCGCCGGCGCGCAGGTCCTTGCCGACCTCGTACTGGTGTTCGTACTCGCCGCACAGCCGTTCGGCCTCGGCATCGCCGATCTGGCCGACCGCGTCGGCGAGTTCGGTGACGCCGTGCGACAGGACGGAATACCCGAAGCGGATCTCGGCCGCGACCTTGTCGCCGTCGGTGACCGCGACGTTGCGCATGTTGTCGCCCCAGCGGACGAACTTTGCGCCCTGCAGGTCGGCCCAGCCGTCGGCGGCGCGGAACCACGCGCCGAGGCGATCGTGGACCTCGGCGTCCTGCCAATGCCCGACCACGACCTTGCGCTCGAGGCGCATGCGGGTGTGCATGAACCCGCCTTCGCGGTCGCCGTGCGCGGCCTGGTTGAGGTTCATGAAGTCCATGTCGATGGTCGCCCAGGGCAGGTCGCGGTTGGCCTGGGTGTGCAGGTGCACGAACGGCTTGCGCAACTGGGTCAGCCCGCCGATCCACATCTTGGCCGGCGAGAAGGTGTGCATCCACAGCACCAGGCCGGCGCAGGCCGGATTGCCGTTGGCTTCCAGGCACAGCGCGCGGATGTCGTCGCTGGTGGTCATCACCGGCTTGAAGACCAGCGGCACGGTCAGCTTGCCGCCGCCATTGAGTCCGGCGACGACCGCCCGGGCGTTGTCGGCGACCTGCTTGAGGGCTTCGGGGCCGTAGAGGTGCTGGCTGCCGGTGACGAACCAGATCTCGCGCGTTGCTGCGGTCATGGGAACGGAACTCCTGGGACGGGGGTCCCGAGACGGTGCCCAGTGCCCCGGCGGTGCAATGGGACTTTCGTGCGTGGTCTAGGGTTCGCGTGCCATACGCCGGAGTCGTGACCACCCCGCTTCGGCGAAGTCTCAACGATGGCGACGTAGAGGCCTCGGGTCGCTCCTGCAGAAGTCGGGCTGATGGTCCTATGCTCGCGCCGTCCGGAGCTTCCCAATGGCCGCAGTCATCGACCAGTACACCAGCGAGAAGATCCGGATTCTCGGCTTGCTGCTGACCCTGATCGTCATCGTCCACCACGCCTCCAATCTCCAATTCGCGCCGGCGGGCGGACCAGCGGGTTGGGTGCATTGGACCCAGGGCATCTTCCACTACGGCCTGCGCGCGCTCACCGTGCCGTTTTTCTTCGTGGTCTCCGCGTGGTTCCTGTGCGCCAAACCGGACTTCGCCGCGTCTTGGCCCGGCGAAGTGCGCAAACGCGTGCGCTCGCTGCTGCTGCCCTTCCTGGCCTGGAGCGCGTTCTGGATCGCGGTGCTGGTCGTCGCGCAGTCGATCCCGGCGCTGGCCGCGCGCATGGGTCGTGCGCCGATCACCCTCGCCGACGTCCCCCGTCTGCTGGTCATCGACATCATCCCGCATCCGCTCTGGTACCTGCGCGACCTGTTCGTGCTCACCCTCGCCGCCCCGGCCATCGTCTGGTTGATGCGCCGGGATTGGGGGATGGTCGCCTACTTCCTGGTCGCCACCGTGCTGCTCTACAGCACCTCGTCGATGCAGGTGCGCGAGGTCGGTGACCTCTTCGCCTTCGGCACCGGCGTCGCCCTGGCGCTGCGCCAGCCCAATTTCATCACGCCGCCCGCCGCCACCCGCGCCATGCTCTACGTGATCGTCGGCGCGCTGCTCGCGCTCAACGTGTGGTGGGTCGGCCGCTACGGGTTCGAGTCGCCGGTCATCCTGCACAGCGCCGCGATGATCGGGGTCCCGGCGACCTGGCTGCTCTACGACGATGCCCGGCGCTGGCTGCACCGTCCCTGGCTGCTCGCCGCCTCGGAGTACGCGATCCTGCTCTACATCTGCCACGAGCCGCTGGTGACGTTCGTGCGCAAGGCCCTGCTCGTCGTCTTCGGGACCTCGTCGGTCGGACTCACCGCCACGTGGCTGGCGACCATCGTCGCGGTCATCGGCGGCCTGGTGCTGACCACCGTGGTCGCCGCGCGCTGGCTGCCCGGGACCCTGGCGCTGGTCACAGGCGGACGCTCTGGGCGGGCCGTTCCCGAGTCGGGGAAAGCCGCGGCTCAGGCGGCCTGACGCATCGTGCGGTTCGACGCCGCGCATTGCCCTGTACCCGCACGCGGCTACGGTCGCGAAGACCGCCGAATGCGACGCATCGTCAAGTTCGTAGTGATGATAGCGACGCTGGCGGCACTCGCTTTCGCCGTGGTGTTCATCGGCGTCCGCCAGGGACGCGAGCATCGCGAAGAATCCCTGCGCACCTACCTGGTCTCGCTCAGCGAAGCCTCCGGCGATGAACTGGCGGTCGCCGAACTGGTCGAGAACGTCGAGATCAGCAGCACGCGTTCCAAGGAGGAGTTCTGGACCGGATTGTCGCTCGGTCAGTCCGAAGCGGTGGTCCGCGCACCGGTCCATTTCCGCTACTACGTGCGGATCAGCGAACGCTTCACGGTCTCGGCCACCGACGAGGTGGTGGTCATCACCGCGCCCCGGGTGCGGTTGTTCCACCCGCCGTCGGTAGTGACCTCGGGACTGCAGACGACGATCGCCGATTCGTGGTTCAGCGCGAGCGGCGGGCAGTTGCGCGACGCGGCCATCGCCTCGCTGACCAGCCAGGCCACGCTGGTCGGCAACAGCCCGCAGACGCTCGATCTTGCGCGCAGGGCCGCTGCCGGCGCGATCTCGCGCTTCGCATCGGCCTGGCTGCTGCGCGAAGGCCTGGGCCAGCGCGCGGTGGTGGTGCGCTTCGCCGAGCAGGCCGAACGCGACCACTGATGCACCGGACTATCGCAGAGGCCGTCCATCGAGCAGCGCCGCGACGTTCTCGGGCGGGCGGCCGAGCACCGCGCGATCGCCGATCACCACGATCGGGCGTTCGATCAACGCGGGATGGCGGTGCAGGATGTCCAGCCAGCCACGGTCGTCGCGGGCATCGTCGAGCGACAGCCCGAGCTCGGCGAACAGCGGATCCTTGGCGCGCACCAGTTCGGCGGGGCGCAGGCCGAGCTTGGCGCAGAGGTCGGCGAGCTCGGCGATCGATGGCGGAACCGCCTGGTAGTCGATGACCTCGACGGCGACGCCGCGTTGACGGAGCAGCTCGAGGGTGGCGCGGCTCTTGCTGCAGCGCGGGTGGTGCAGGATGCGATCAGGCACGCGGCCTCCGCAGGGTATGTGAGCGCGGTCGAGCGCGTCCGTCAAGTCGCGCCTCGATCGATTTGGCCTTTCGCCGTCGGCGATCGCGGCGCATACTGCATGCGTCGATCCCGCCACCCGCGGACGAATGAAAGCCGACGACCGCATGCCTCCAGGTCAGGATTTCGATTTCAGCCTCCACCGCCTGCCGCTCGCGGTCGGGGCACTCGCGCCGTTCTTCGCGCGCCTGCCGCTCGACCGCTTCATCGCCGGCACCTTCCGGCGCCGGCGCCTTTCGCGCTTCCGCGGCGCTGGCGCCTTCGAGCACTTGCCGCACGCCGCGTTCATGCAGAGCGCCTACGTCAATCGGCTGCTCGGCAACATCCAGCGCGAATACGAGGAACTCGAAGACGATCTGATCGCCCATCCCGCGTTCCGCGCGTTGCTGACCATCTACGCCGAGTTCTTCGCCACCGGTCCCGACACCGTGCTCGGCGTCCACCAGATCCGCATCGTCTGTGCGCCGGGCCAATCCGGAGAGCCGGCGCCCGAAGGCGTGCACCAGGACGGCTTCGACTGGGTCGGCATCTTCTGCATCGCCCGCGCCGGCGTGCTCGGCGCCCAGACCCAGCTGTTCGACGACCTGCGCGGTGAGCCGATCTTCAGCAAGGCGCTGGCGCCCGGCGAAGCCGTATTCGTCAACGACCGCCGCATCCACCACTTCACCACCCCGGTGACGCCCAGTGCCGACGCCGAGGGCCACCGCGACGTCTTCGTGATCACCTCCTGACGTCCACGCCGAGCGCCACCTTCCCATGCCCACCACCGACGCCCCCCTCGCCCTCGACGCGGTCCGCCGCCGCTTCCCCGCGCTCGCGCGCCGCGTCGGTGCCAACGAGGTCGTTTTCGCTGATGCCCCCGGCGGCACCCAGGTGCCGGCCGAGGTGATCGTCGCGGTCGCCGATTATCTGAAGAACCACAACGCCAACCTCGGCGGCGCCTTCGCCACCAGCCGCGAGACCGTCGAGATCGTCGCGCGCGCGCGCGCCGCGGCCGCCGCCTTCGTCAATGCCGCCAATCCCGACGAGATGGTGTTCGGCGCCAACATGACCAGCCTGACCTTCGCCATGAGCCGCGCGATCACCCGCGCCTGGAAGCCGGGCGACGAGGTGGTGGTCAGCACGCTCGACCACGACGCCAACGTCGCGCCGTGGCTGCTCGCCGCCGAGGACCGGGGCGCCACGGTGCGCGTGTGCAAGGCCGACCCGACGGGCTGGACGATCGGGGCGCGCGAGCTCGACGCGGTGCTCAGCCCGCGCACCAAGCTGGTGGCCCTGACCTTGGCTTCGAACGCCACCGGCTCGCTGGTCGACCTCGCGCCATTGGTGCGCCGCGCGCACGCCGTCGGCGCGCTGGTCTACGTCGACGCGGTGCACTACGCCCCGCACGACCTGATCGACGTCCAGGCGCTGGGCTGTGATTTCCTGGCCTGCTCGGCCTACAAGTTCTTCGGACCGCACCTCGGCCTGCTCTATGGCCGGCGCGACCACCTCGAGAGCCTGCAGGCCTACAAGGTGCGTCCATCGTCGGCGCAGCCCCCGGGCAAGTGGGAGACCGGCACCCAGGATTTCGCCGCGGTCGCGGGGCTCGGCGCCTGTCTCGGCTACCTCGGTGGGCTCGGCCTGGGCATCGATCTCGGCGCTGCCGCTGATCCGGGCGAACGCCTGGGACGCATGGCGATCGCCGCCGGCGTCGCGCGCATCAAGGCCCATGAACGCGCGCTCAGCGAACGCTTCCTGCTCAAGGCCCGCGAAGTCCCCGGGCTGCGCATCCACGGGCTGACCCATGCCCGCGAGGCCGGGCGGCGCACCCCGACCTTCGCGGTGACCTCGACCGCGTGGACGCCGCAGCAGGCCGCGGAGCGCCTCGGCGAGCAGGGCATCTGCACGTGGGCCGGGCATTTCTACGCCATCGGCCTGATCGAGCAGCTCGGACTGAGCGAGCAGGGCGGCGTGCTGCGCATCGGTTTCGCCCATTACCACACCGTCGAGGAGGTCGACCGCACGGTTGCTGCATTGACGCGATTGCCCGGCTGATCAGTCCCCGCTGGAATCCCTAGCTCGGCGACTATCCTGCGGCGCCATGCGCATACCGGTCATCGTCATCGCCGCTGGAGCGCTGCTGGTCGTCGCTGGCGTGGCCGCGCCGCCAATCCGCGATCACCTCGCCATGGAGCGTCGACTCGGCGAGTTGGATGGGCAGGGTTTCCTGGTCCTGGAACGTACCCGGATGATGCGCATCGGGCACACGCTGTATTCAGGGTTGTGGGGCAGGGAATACGCCTGGTGCGTGAACCCATCCGCGGGGCGTGAAGCCGACGGCCTGGTGTCGATGCCCGTCGGGATGATCGAACTGCAGAGTTATGCGCGCTGGGGTTTGGGTGCGGCCATGGAACGGTCGCACGTCCTGATCATCGACGTGGCCAGCGGGAAATACGCGCAGGTGGACCCGGAAGCCGAAGCGCGGACCCGCGCCGCGGTGGTGGAGGTTTCGACAGCACCGTGGTCCTCGCCGGCACCAGCGGTGGCCAACGCGCTGCGCGCCTACCGCGCGATTCACCCGCTGGGACCATCCCAGATCCCCTGATCGGACACCGCTGGGTGACCTCTCGGCCAGCCGCGGACGCTTGCGCTAACGGCGATCGAGACGGCCATACAGGCCGAGCACCAGGGTAAGCAGCGCCGCCAATCCCGAGGCCGCACCACATCCCCCACCGCCGCCACCGGAAGATGAACCGCCGCCGCCGCCGCCCGATCCGCTGGCGCTAACCGTGAAGGTGCTCGGAGCGGACGGACCGCCACCGGGCCCGGGATTGACCACCCGCACCTGAGCGCTGCCAGCGGTGGAGAGGTAGCTTGCGGGAATCAGCACAGTCAGGCTTGTCGAAGTCCAACTGCTCGGCGAGAGATCCGCCTGTCCCGACCAGGTCACCGTACTGCCAGCCATGAAGGCGCTGCCCGAGAGCGTCACGGTGGTGGCGGCAGCTCCCTGCAGCGCGCCGCTTGGCGCGGCGCCGTCGAGCACCGGCGCCGGATTCGCTCCTGCCGCGGATACGGTAATGCTGACCGCGTCATACGACGTCCAATACGCCGGGTTGCCGGCGCTGAGCAGCAAGGTGTAGGCGCCGGGCGCCGAGAACGTGGCGGTGCTGCCTGGCGCCGCGGCGTTGCCGAAGGTGACGGTGCCGGGGTTGCCTGGATACGCCGACCAGGCGATGGATGTTGCGGTGCCGGTCACCGACCCGCCGAGGGCGGTCGAGAACAAGCCCGCGGCGAGGACCTGGTCGCCGCCGGCGTCGGCCACCGGCCGACTGGCGGAACGCGGGCCCTCGCTCGCACCGGTGCTGGCGATGACCTCGAAGTTGTCGGGGACCAGCCCGGTCAGGTTGTTGAAGCATCCGCTCGGCCAGCGGTCGTCGGGAGTCACCGACACCGAGAAGAAGCTGCCGTTGTCGGCGACGATCGCGCCGTAGCGTTTGAGCGCGACCGCCACCGCCTGCGATTCCGCGGTCCACGTCGTCGGGATGGCGAAGGAGGACTTCAGGCGGAAGCGCTGGCCCATCGCCGGCAGATCGGCATCGGTCAGCGAGGACGCCTTGTGCGATGCGGGATAGATGTAGGCGGATCGGGTGCGCTTGACGATCAGGCGCAAGGCGTGCTCGACGACGCCGCGCTGCACCTCGTCGTAGCGCACCAACGCCGGGAACATCGCCAAGCCGGCGGCATCGGCCGAGGTCCAGTCGGCCGTGCGCAGGGCATTGCTGGCCAGGTTGAAGTACGCGCCATTGGACGCCTGCCACGCCGTGCCCACGCGCCGGGTCTGCCAGGTCTCGAACAGTCCGCCGTTCCCCGGTCGCACGATGATGCCGTGGCGATCGCCGGCGACCGCCGACTCCTGCCATTGCGCGAGCGTCTGGGCACCGGTCTCGCGTGGCCAGGTCTCGATCGGCCAGTTCGACGGGATCGGATAAGGACTGGGATCGGATTCGTCGGGATAATCGAGGAACGCGATCGCCACCAGCGGCTGGTTGTCGGGCACCAGGACGAAGTTCATCTCGAAGAAGCAGCGCAGCCCGTCGCTGGTCAGGTCGTTGGCGACCCGGGTGGTCATCGCCGAAGAATTGCCGAGCAGCGGTCGCGCGCTGATGTCCTCGTTCCAGGCGTTGTCGACCGGGAAGATCTGCATCGCGGCGAGCACCGCGTCGGCCGCGCCGGTGCTGTCGTTAAAGAGCAGCGGCGTAGTGACGGTGGGCAGCGCCGGGAGCAGGCGACCCGCATGGTTGACGCGCTCAACCGCCGGGGTCGCGACCGCCAGCAGCGTCAACAGGGCCGCGGAGATGGTGCGCAGCATAGGTGTCCTCCCGTGCAACGTGAGGTTAGCGCCGCATGATCGACTGACAGGCGCAAGACCACTCGACCCAGACGGCGCATGGTGCACCGCCCAGCGCGGGCGTGCGCATGTCGCGGGGTTCTGCCGCGCCTATTTTCCGCGCAGTGCGAAGACTCTGGACTCTTTGTTTCGGGGGACTGCGTCCCCCGTGTCAGCCGCGCAGATCCATGCCGACGATGGTCTCGTCGCCGCCGCTGCGCGGCACGTCCACCGGCAGCACCATGGTGGTGCGCGACCAAGCCGGCATGACCGCGAGCAGGGATTCGATCTCGGTGATGACCTCGGCGATGTTGGCCGGCCGCTGCTCGCGATCCTTGGCCATCATCCGGCGCAACAGCGCGCAGGTGCGCTCGGAGACCCGGGCGCCCAGTTCGCGCGGATCCGCGGGTTCCTCTGCGGACAGCACCTTGGCGATCACCGCCCACAACGTCGGCGCCAGGTACGGCGCGCGCCCGGTGAGCAGCGCGTAGAGCGTGGCGCCGAGCGAATAGATGTCGGTGCGGACGTCGAGAGCGATGTCGCCTGACGCCTGCTCGGGCGGCATGAAGGCCGGCGTGCCGATGGCGACGCCCATGCTGGTGTGCTCGTGCGCGTCGGTCGCCCGGGCCAGGCCGAGGTCAGCGAGCTTGGCGCCGCCCGAGCTGGTGATGAACAGGTTGGCCGGCTTGATGTCGCGATGGATGAGCCCAGCGGCGG
>JACDEC010000524.1 GCA_013816645.1 Planctomycetota bacterium | reverse complement strand
TCGCCGAACGCTCCGAGCATGATGTTGTCGGGTTTGATGTCTTGATGGATGACGCCGCGATGATGGGCGAACGCCACGGCTTCGCAGACGCGCAGCACGATGCCCACCCGGTCATTGACCAAGGCGATCGCTGCCGGCGTGGCGCCGGCCTGCGCGAGACGGATGCATTCGCCCAGCGACATGCCGTCGATCTTGCGCATCGTGAAGTAGACGTTCCCGTCCTCGGCCACGTCGATGTCGTAGACCGGCAGGATGCCGGGATGCTCGAGCTGGGCGGTCACCTGCGCCTCGAGGACGAAGCGCTCCCGCCGCTGGGAATCCCGGGGCGCCGAGCGGTGGAGCACCTTCAAGGCCACGTCGCGTGCGCAGTCGCGATCGCGAACCGCGTAGACCTGACCGGTGCCGCCGCTACCGAGCAGCTTGCCGATCTCGTATCGCGCTCCGTGCGCGTGGTCTTTTGGCCGGTCGGCGATGCGCTCGGCCATGGTCCGACGAGCGAGCGAGGGCAGGTCCAGCGCGGTGGCCGTCGACTCGTCACTGACCGTGCGCGACAGTTTCTGTTCGTCAGCCGCCCTCATCATCGCCTGGGCATCGAAGGCTTCCCCCGGCAGGGTCGCGGCCGCGGCCGATCGGAAACCGTCGTCCGGCTGCGTTACGATGGATGGCTTTCCGAGTCCCACGCAGTCATTATGAATCGCAATGGTCGACCTGTCCATGAGCGCGGGGCCGAGAAAAACGACCATAATAGTTTATACGCATGTCTGCTCAGCCGTAGTGCCCCATACGCTGCGCACATGCGGCCGATCATCTGCCTGGGCGACAGCATCACCGGTGGTCAGGACCTGCGGCTCTATCTGAAATGGCCCGGGGTCCTCGCTGCGATGCTGGCTGCGCGTTGCGGCGAGGCTGCTCCCGCGGTGATCAACTGCGGCATACCCGGCGACGACAGCGGCGGGATGCTCGTTCGGCTGGCCGATCAGGTGCTCGCCGCTCGGCCATCGCTGGTGGTCCTGCTCGGCGGCGGCAACGACACCGCGCGCGGCATCCCGCGCGAGCGCACCGCGGCCAATCTCGCCGCCATCGCCGCCCAAGTCGTGGCCGCAGGGGCCGGATTGCTCGGCCTGCAGTACCACCTCGTCGTGCATCCGGAGGCAGAGGACCAGGCGTGGCGGCACCTGCCTGCGAACAACGATCTGCTCGCGGCCGCGGTGCGTGCGCACGGCGGCAGGATCGTCGACACCGCCGGCGCCATGGCCCGCGCAGCGTCGGCCCAACCGCCAGCCGAACTGGTCGCACCCGACGCGGTGCACCTCAACCCGGGCGGGGAGCTGGTCTATGCGCGGGCGGTGTTCGACGCGCTCGAGGCGGGCGGTTGGTTGCCCGAGTTGGCCATCCGCGGCCCAGCGACCCGAACCACGGAGTCAGCCGGATGAGCATCGCCAAAGGATTCGCCCTGGGCGTCGCCCTGTTGTTCGCCCCATCCGACGTGCAGGGCGCAGAGCAGGCGCCGAGCGACGTCGGTGGACGCAGCGCCCTCCACAACTCGTTCGTCGCGCTGACCACGCGCCAGGCCCTGACCATCGCGGTGATCGGCAACTCGGTCACCGCCGGCGGCGCGCTCGTCGACGGCAGGTCGCTGAGTTTCTGGCAGGTCGCGGCCGATTGGTTCCGCGCGCGCTTTCCCGCGGCCGACGTCCGCGTCGAACGCGGGATCATCTTCGCGATCGGACCCGAGGTGCAGGTCTTCCGCTTCGAGGACAAGGTGCTCGCCGTGCGCCCGGATCTGGTGATCGCGGAATTCGCGGCCGCCAACGGCGCGTGGGGCGAGGCCGGCCGCGCCGTGACCGAACCTGCTGCCGAGGGCTGGGTGCGACGGCTGCGTTTCCATCTCCCCGACGCCGACTGCCTGCTCAACTTTGCGTTGTTCCAGACCATGATGGACGATCACCGCGCCGGGCGGGTGCCGCCTGCGGTCGCCTTCCTGCAGGCGGTGGGCGCTGCCTACGGTTGCGCGGTGGCCGACAGCCAGGCCGAGATCGCCCGGCGCATCCTCGCCGGCGATCCCTGGGACCGCTACATGTCCGATGCCATCCACCCGTCGCCCGATGGTTACGCGGTGCATGGCGAGGTCGTCACCGCCACGCTCGAGCGCGAATGGCGGAGCTTCGCCGCGCTGCCCGAAGATCGGCGCATCGTCCACCACCATGCCCTGCCGACCGCGACGTTGGTCGCGCAACCGTGGCAATTCGTGCGCTTCGCGCCGCCTTGGCTGGCCAGCGACCTCGAGGGATTCCGCCTCGCGCGCGGCGGACGGCACGGCGCGATCGAAGCGGGTGCGGGCGGAGCCAGCGGCGTATTCGACGCCGGGTGCGGGAGGATCGTCGGCTGGTACCGGCACAGCCCGGGGATCCAGGCCCTCCTGGAAGTCAGCGCCGACGGCGGGCCGTGGACCGCGATGCCGCTCGACCACGAGCCGCGCTTCACCGAGCAGGACGACCCCGAGCACTACCTGCAACGCCAATTCTTCGCCGCCTACGGCTTGCCGCAAACCATCCACCGATTGGCCTTCCGGGTCGCCGCCGGGGACCTGCCCGCTGGCGCGGTCGCGCGGATCGCGGGATTCTTCGTCGTCGAACGACCGGTCGGCGAAGTCGCGGTGCCGTGATCGGCTACAGGGTCGCCAGGATCCCGCTGATCGACAGCCGGGCGCCGCAGATGACCTCGTCGGCCGCGCCGTAATAGACGGTGAGCGCGTCGCCGTCGACGACGTGGCCGTTGGTGAAGACCACGTGGCCGAAGAAGCCGGTCTGCTCGCAGGGAGCGAGCGGTTCCATCAGCGGCAGCCGGCTGCGGGCCAGGACCTTGGACGGATCGGCGAGGTCGAGCAGCAGCGCGCCCAGGCAGTAGCGCTTGCCGTCGCTGCCGTGGTAGATCTCGAGCCAACCCCTGGGCGTGCGGATCGGCGCGGCGCCGGCGCC
>JACDEC010000086.1 GCA_013816645.1 Planctomycetota bacterium | reverse complement strand
CGGATGCGCTGCCGCGCCGCGGTGTGGCGGGAACCCTCCGGCGTGGCCGCCATCCGCGCCCGCACCGGATTGAGATCGACGTAGGCCATGCAGGCCATCAACGCGGGCTGATCCAGGAGCGGGATCGAATCGAAGCGGCCTTCCCAGAAGGCCCCGGTGCAACCGTCCTCGCGGTTGGCCCGCCGCGCGATCGGCTCCTTGAGCGAGCGCATGAACCAGCTGAGGTCCGCCAGGCGCACGCGGCGCAGCGCCACCCAGGCCGCATCCTGGGCCAGCCGCGCGATCGTCGCCTCGTCGGGTAGCACCGGCGTACCGTCCGAGAGATACTTCCGCGGGAAGATCGACAGCCAGCGCCGCGCCACCGCGTCGGCCGACCAAGTTGCCACCTCCGCCGGACACATGCGCAGGACGACGTGCAGGTGGTTGGACATCACCGCGTACGACGCGATCTCGCAGGCGAACACCCGCGTGAGCAGCTCCAGTCGCTCCTCCATCCAGTCCTTGCGGTGGTCGAATGTTCCGTCCCGGCCGCCGCACAGGTGCGCCCGGCGCACGCAGCGGCTGATCGCGTGGATCCACGGGTTCTGGACGGGGTCGAAGAGCTTTGTACGGGCGATCGCCATGGCGGCATCCTGAGGCAGGGGAAGGAGTTGCGACTGGTTATTGGGTGTCTATATCTTTGTGGGTCGAATTTTCCGTCCCGGCCGCCGCACAGGTGCGCCCGGCGCACGCAGCGGCTGATCGCGTGGATCCACGGGTTCTGGACGGGGTCGAAGAGCTTTGTACGGGCGATCGCCATGGCGGCATCCTGAGGCAGGGGAAGGAGTTGCAACTGGTTATTGGGTGTCTATATCTTTTGTTCGCAGCGGCGAAGATGGCCGCCCTGTTCGCCGTCACCGTCGAAGAACTCTTGGACAACGCCGACGTGCCCGACGCCACCAAGCGCCCGGCCGCTGCGCCCGATCTGCTCAACAGCCCCGATGATCGTCGTCTCTGGCGGCAGTTTCAGAGGCTCAAAAAACTACCGGAGCACGATCAATCGACCGTGCTCCGTATGCTCAATTCGTTGGCTGATGCGCGGTCCAGTCCTCTGACCGGTTGATCCTCGCCAATATTTCTGGTCGATCAGCGACCAAACCATGATCATTGTCGATCAAGATGGGGCATTGGTCGGGAAGAATCTGAATAGCGGCATTTGCGGCCGCACTTCCGCTATATTCCAACAAGAAGAATTGCGGTTCCTTTATTGTACTCGTCACCCTTGCCGTCTCTGACGCATCAAAGTCATCGGCAATGGATAGGTCAAGATTGAATGCAAATACGCCGAAATCGCCTTCAACAACCATTCGAATCTCGGATTGTAAATCAACTCGACCAAGACCCTTAGCCGCCTCAGCCAATGTCTGAAATTTGAGATTAGGCCCGGCGATGACGATTGCTGTTTTCATGAAATCAGGGCCTCACCACATCAATCAGCAATCCCTCATCAGTCGTAGCCAATCCACCAGCGCGATTGGTTCCAGAGACCACACTTGGCTTAAGCGTCGGGCCATAGCCGATTGTTGGCAAACCAGTCGCTTCTTGAGTTCGCAATACCTGCGAAGTTAGGCCCTTGCCTCCACCAGACTTGACCTGAATGACTGCATTTTGCAGCAATATATCAGCATCAGTGACCAACTGCCCTGCCGCATTAAGGACGGGGACATTTACCCCAACCACATGGCCAGGATACGCAGCCTCAATCTTGTTCGCCAAGTCCCCCACTAATGGATCAGACGATGTGAAGGTGCGCCCTCCACTCTTTGCGGCCCGTAATTTTCCGAAAAGCCCTTTCGCGCCCAAAAACTGCAAGCCAGTCTTTCCGATAATTTGGGTAACGACTGCGCACTTTTCCTCATCGCAAGTTGCCGCATCCCAACGGGCCATTTCCCTCGGATAGAGCACGCGCATCGCGTCCTCTATGTCGTCAGAGGCCATCAAATCTTTGGCGGTACCCACCGTCGCATTGAGGGTTTGGTATGCCAAAGCCGCCGGTCCTCCAAGGCCGGACAGCCATGTTTTTGGAGATGTAAAGTGATCATATAAGTCACGGGCAGTATCCTCTACAAAGTTAGAGACCGAATTACCGTAGGACTGCTTCAGGCATTCCGCCCAAGAGAACAGTCCCATCGGATCCGTCCCTAAGGGCACAAAGTACCCGCCGTACAGACTCATTCCGTCAATATACCCGGCTGGGTCCCGGTTAATGAACCGCCCCAGCCCCGTCTCCCAATACCGGTTCCGGAAGTACACCAACCCGCTCTCGCTGTCGTGATACCGCCCCGTGAACCCGTAATTCACCGCATACGTCGACGTCGCCCGCACTGTCACCCCATCCGCCGCGAAGATCGTCCGCTTCCCATACGGTTCAAAGATGAACCGCTCGACCACCGCCCCCGCCGGATTCACCAGCGCGGTCACGTTGAAGTTCGCGTCCTGGGTATAGAAGAGCTTTTCATCCAACACCCCCGCCGCCGCGGTTTCGCGCCAGCGCAGGATCGGCGCGTCGATGTAGCGCAAGTCCCAGACGTGCTGCTGCCTGACCGTGGTTCCCTTGCGGGTCTCCATCTCACGCCAAGAGAGGTCGTAATAGACGTCGATGGTGTCACCGCCGTCCTGCTGGCGCACCCGGCGACCCAGGCCGTCGTAGGCGTAGGTCGCGACGACGCTGCCGCCCGCGTTCTTCACCTGGGCAAGGCGGTTCCAGGCGTCCCAGGCGTACGACTGCTTGGTGGTCTCGGCTCCCGGCTTGGGGCCGGTGAGCAGGTTGCCCGCGGCGTCGTAGGTCGGGTCGAACCAGTTGGTCGGCGCGTCTGTGCTGGCGATCGCGGCGCCGGCGACATTGCCATGCAGGTCGTCGACGTCGATCTCGTTGGCCTTGTTGTGGGCGCGGGTCTGGGCGACCCAGCTGTTGGCACCGCCGGTGACGTCGGACTGCGCGGTCGACCAATTGCCCAGGCTGTCCATGAACGCCGAGAGGTTGTCCGCGTGCTGCCAACGCTGGTTGAAGGAGGTCGCGGCGTCGGCGATCACCCCGCCGGCGAGCGTGCCGCGGTCGAAGCGCGCGAGGCGGTCGAGGGCGTCGTAGGCGAACTGCTCGTCGCGATTGGTCGGCGCGCCGGTCCACACCCGGTCGGCCCACAGCTTGCGGCCGGCGCGGTCGTAGCCGTACTGGACCCGGTCGTGATCCGACGTCGCGGCGGCATTGCGCCAGCGCTGGTCGACGATGCGGCCGAAGCGATCGAAGCCGCCGTAGGTGCCGGCGGCGCCGTAATCGAGAGTCAGCCCCCCGGTGACGGCGGGATGCTCGATGCGCACGATCGACGCCGCACCGGCGTAAGCGTAGCGCGCGTCGATGATCGTCCCGGTCGAGTTCTCGGCGACGGATTCGATGCGGTCGAGGCGGTCGCCGATGCTGCCAGCAGCGGGATAGAGGTCGTAGATGATCCGACCGTTGGGATAGGTGATGGTGCTCGGCCGCACGTACTTGGCCAAGCCGCCGACTGCGCCATCGGCATAGGCGAATTGCACCGCCGGCGATCCGGTGGCCACCAGGCCGACGTTATTCTGCTGGGTCTTGTTGGCGTTGCCCCAGCCGTCGTAGGTGATTTTGACATCGTTGACCACCGTGCCGGCACTGGCCGCATTGTAGCTGGCGGTGCCAGCCAGACGCGATAGCGAGTCGTACGCGTAGGCGATGCGCCGTACCGTGCCGATGACTCCCGCAGGCAGCGTGGTCACCGCATCCGCGGCGAGGCGACCGGCGGTGTCGTAGGTGATGGCGCGGACCACGCCGCGCTGATCGGTGCACGAGGTCTTGCGGCCCAACCGGTCGTAGACGCAGAGCACCAGGTCGCTGCCCGGCACCGTGGGAGCATCGGGATAGATGGTGCTGGTCGGCCACGCCTTGCTGAACGGCGAGGCGTAGAGGTACCTGGTGTCCTGCACCTGCACGCCCAGACCGGGCCCCTTGGCGTTGTGCGCACGCAAGGTCGCGAGCTGCCAGCCCGGATTGTAGAGGTACTCGGTCAGGCGATCGCTCGCGGGCTCGCTCTCGGTTGGCACGCCATCGATGCGGTTCTCGATCGTCGCCTTGACCTTGCCGGATGCGTCGAAGCGCGTTTCGGCGATGCGGCCGAGGTTGTCGGTGACCTGATGCTGCCGCCCGCCGGCGTCATAGGCGATCGCCGTGGCCAGCCAGTCGTCCGAGCCATTGGGCGCGCGCGGCGCGCCTTCCGCCTCGTCGGGCAAGCCATCACTGTCACCGTCGATCAGCGCGCCGCCCGCGGACCAGACATAGCGCGTGGCGCCATTGTCCCGTCCGTACGACGCCGAGGCGATCGGACGGTGGGCGCGGTCGTACCAGTGGACCTGGACATCGATCAGCGATCCCGCCACCGGCAGGTCGCCGAGCGTGGTCGTGTCGCCGTCGTTGCGCTTGATGGTGGTGGCGGCCACCAGGTCGCTGGTCCAGTTGTAGATGCGATTGGCCTGTTCGACGACCTTGTCGCCCGTGACGCCGAAGGCGTCGGCGTACGATGATTCGGCGTCATCGACGCTCAGGTAGGCGCGCACCATCCGACCGGCGCCGTCGAAGCGCTGCTTGCGCAGCAGCTGGTTGGCACTGCGGCTCTTGACCTCATGGCCGCGTCCATCGAACCAGCGGCTGGTCTGCAGCTTGTCGGCGACCACCCCGCTGACCGGATCGACCTCGTACACCGCCTGGCGCCAGACCCGGCCGCGCTCATCGCATTCCATCTCGCTCTTGCCGCGCAGTTCGCTGGCCGCGATGGCGAAATCGAGGTTGGTGTCGGCATAGGTCTCGACCAGGGTCACGCAGCCCTCGTTGTCGTAGCTGCGCCTGGTCGCGACGTTGTCCGGACCGCGGCTGTTGATCAGGCGCAGACGGAAGTCGTAGCGGTGGGCGGTGGTGTAGGAGACGGCGCTGTCAGCCCAAGCCACGCTGCTGGTCAGCACCCCATCGCCGACGACCCCGAGGTCGTACTGGTTCTCGAGCACCTTGACCATGTTGGAAGGCGCGCCGTTGTTGGTCGGCGACCAGAAGCCGGTGGGCGGCGCGTCGTTGGTGCCGGTCCAACGGCTGATCAGCCGGTCCTGCCCGTCGTACTCGAGCCGGCTGATGGTGCCCTGGGCATCCTGCTCGCGCGCCTGGCGACCGCGCTTGTCGTAGAAGCTGGCGGAACGGTAGAAGTGGGTGTTCACCGTGCCCAAGGCGGCGGCGGTGGAGTAGGTCAGCCCGGCCAGGTCGACGTAGGTATCGCTATTGATGACGCGCCCGCCGTTGTCGAGGTGCTCACGTTGCAGCGACTGCACATTGGCGATTCCCTCCGTTCCCGTCGGATCATCGACTGGGCCAGCCGGATCGACGGACATGGTCAAGCGCTCTCGGTAATTGCCGAGCCGGTCCTCGCGCGACACCACGGTCGGCCCCGTCGGCCAACCGGTCGCCGGATTCCAGGCGGGATAGTGGCGCACTTCGAACTGCGGATCGCGGTAGACCGTGAAACTGGCCGTGCCGTCGGGATCGATGCGCCGCGTGGTGCGACCGAGCAGGTCGAGGCGATACCCGGTGAGCAGGTGCAGTCCGGCGCCAGCGGGGGTGGCCCAGCCCGCGGGCAGCGCGGTGAAATCGCTGGAACGCGCGGTGTCCACATCGGTGATGGACTTGGCCACGCTACCAGTTGCGAGATCGTGCTCGGTATAGTGCAGGAAGCCGTCGCCATCGCGGCGCCAGCGGACATACCCGAAGACATCGTAGACTTCGGTCTCGGTGACAGCGACGCCGGAACCATTCTGCGCCGCTAAAACTGCAGGATGCGAGGTGGCGCGACTGAGTGGACGATTGGACGCTCCCTGCCACGTGTACGTGTACGTAGCAACCTTCGCCCCGGTGCCATCGGTGTTCCGATAGACCGTGGTCGCAGCAGGCATGTAGATGGTCGCCCCGCCGGCGTCGGCATGAGCGATATAGGTCGTGTCCTCGACTGGCACGGTAGCGCCGAGTTCACCATTCCGGACTGCGCGACGTTTGACGTAGCCGGTGACATCGCCGGGCGTCGCGGTGGTCGCCGGGGTGGTGGGCACCGCAGCGCCGTATTCGATGATGTCGATGAGGCCGGTCCCATCAGCGAGATGGACGAGGTTCGCGGCGTTGGTCCCGAGCGGCTCGGCCAGCGCCTCGTCATAGCCCGTCACCGCCGACGGATGTGCGGTCAGGATCAAACGACCGAACGCATCGTAGCGGTGCGCGGTGCGCCATTCCCGCCCGGTCGCCTGCTCGCGCTGGATGACCAGCAACGGCTGACCGGCGGCGTTAGAGAAGGTGATGGTCCGATCGTTGTCCGTATCGTCGGCGTCGGTTCCATCCGGCAGCAGCATGGTGGTCTTGGTCCGCCAGGCATGCACGGTCGGGGCGTTTGTGCTGGTCACATACGTGTATTTGAACTTCCCCTGGCCGGTCGATCCGCTGCAGGTGCAACCAGCGCCGAGTTCCTGCTTGGTCGCGACGCGATTCGCGCTGTCGTAGGTGAACACGAGGTCCGCGAATGCCTCTGCCTGCGCGTCGGTCGCGAGCATCGGATCAACCGTGGCGGCGAGACGGTCGTACTGGCGTCCGCGCACCACGGAGCGGATCGGGCCGGCGGGCACGCGGATATAGCGGTACAGCGCGCGGTCGAGCACGGCCGCCGCGGCATCGCGCACGGTGACCCGCGCGACCTGCCGCACGTCACCGCCCTCGTTCACCGTTCCCGTGTAATAATCATAGACGGTCTCGCGCACCACGCTGGTGGTGCCGCCCTTGGTGATCTCGAAGCGGACGGACTGGAGCATCCCATCGTTCACACCACCGACGATGTAGGCGTAGACCCAGCCCTGGGTCACGCCGGCGGCAACGTCCGCCCGTTCGACCCGCACCGGATTGGCGCCCACATAGAGGATGGTGGTTGTGTTGCCGCCCGTGGCGATGAACTCCTTCAGTTTGCCGCGCACCGACACATCCACACCGGCCCCGGTGCCATAGAAGAGCGACACATTCCCGGCCGTGTCCTCGAATCGCCAATCTCCGGACGGCTGGGCCAGCAGACGCTCGCTGTTGTGACGCAACGGCTTGCCGGCCGCATCGAAGGCGAACGCCTTGCTGCCCGCTCCACGCAAGACCGTGACCCCGTGCTCGGTACGCAAGGAAGGGAATTGTTCGACCGTCCAGCCGGGGGCGACCGTCGCGTCTCCGCTCTGCACTTGATTGGACCACACCCGACGATGTCCCCAGCCGCCGAACCCTCCACCGAGCAGGTCATTTTCGACGACATGCACCGCGCCGGTCGCCGGATGGACGACGCCGTCGCCACTGGCCTCCGGAGTCCTAGCCGCGCCCGAAGCAGGCGAGGCGGCGCCGGCGACCTGGCCGGCTTCGGGACAACCCGTGGGACCGCAGTTGGTCGCCGGTGGTTCGGAGGTGCAGGGCATACCGGCGATCAGGAATGACTCGAAGTTCCCACTGGGATTCGCCTGCTTGTACTCCGCGTAGTAACCAAACATTTTCGCGATCGCAGTTCGCGCCAAGGCCGGGACGGGAACGCCGTTCTTGCTATAGGCAATCGTGTTCAGTTCCGCTACCGGCGTGACCGGGTAGACCGTGTAATTACAGGTAGGGGCGATGACGACCGCGTTCGCCGGGTCGCCCGTATAGGACGTGTCGACCTGGCCGCTCACAAATCCTTCCGGATAAACCAAGGTAAACTGGCAATTCGCCAGGCTCTCGTGCACCGACAGATGACTCTTCGAGTTCGACTCACCGATCGAGGCCAAACCAACCAGGAAATAGAATCCGCTCTTCACATACGGCGTCGACTGGCCGCAGGGCACCGGAACGGGAATGGAGTCGACATCGGGCTTCGACCAGCCCTGCAGATACAAGCGCAGGGGTTGATGGCCGTAGTTCATCGACTGGCCATGGCCGACGGCGCGGAAAGATTGAAACGCGCTTCCCAACTCTCGGAAGCGGGCATCTACGGCCGTTGGCGCACTCGGGAAATTCTGCAGAAGCGCGACGCCGATATGGCTGGCCCCGTAATGATAGACCGTCCAATTTTCGGAACCGTAAGTCGGCGACGTAGCGGCGGATGCGCCGAACTCCACATCGATCCATCCATTGTAGGACATCCGCGGATAGGTCGTATGCGAGCTCGAATAATTCGCTCCAAAATAATCCGTAGTGGTATCGTTCGAGTACTGCCACAGATCGCCAGAAATCGGCGTGCTTTCGTTTATGTAGGTCACGCCATATCCATTTCCTGAGCCGTTGACCCACGGCTGTGGAGCCGTCGCCGAGAATCCCGCCGGCGCATTCAGGTACGTATTGATCGTCCAGCCCGACAGGAAGGCGTCCACGGAGGCAGGAACCGCCGGTGGCAGATGCACGCCGACCGATATGGCGGCGGAGTGGCGCCAAGCCTCGAAGTCGTTAATCAGGGATATGAATTCTCCATGCGCGACCTGCTGCGTGGACATTGAAGTCCAGGTGCCATTCACCATTTGGTAGAGTGTTTGCGATGGATTCGTGATCGTCACCGGAAGTTCCGGTGACTGGAAGGAAGGGATGCTCAGGTTGCAGCTGCCCTCCCATTTGGTGCCATCTGCATTGAAAATGCGCCATCCCCCGTATTGGCTGTACAACGATCCGCACATGAGATACTGGGAGTTCGGTCCCGGCAATCCGGCGATGCCTATGTAAATTTCGATCGGCGGCGTATTTGGACCCCAGTCGGGTGATAGCGATTTGTAGATGGATCGATCGATGACGGCCGCGCAGAGTTGCGTGGTGAGGAATAACGTCGAGAAGATCGCCAGGGCTAGCACACGAACGAACAGTTGATGCATGGGGACCTCTTGTGGCCGCCTTGGTACTGCCATCGACCTAGTATTCAAGGACGCGATCCCGCTGAGCTGATCTGATCTGATCTGTCTACCGAGAAGCACATCCCCTGAGGGGATTCGCGTGCCTCGCGCTAGGGGATGGGAGCGGCTTCGCGGATATAGACCGCGAAGCCGTACCCCGGCAGGGTTCGCGCGATACCTAGGCGGAATAGGCGCGGCTCGGCGTTGCTGAAACCGTCATGGACCAACCGATATCCCGGGATGGCCCGCGGACGCGGGGCTGAACGGAAGGCCTGCTGGGCGACCACCACCGGCGCGTTCGGGGGCGCAGCGCCTGGCACCAAGGCGGCGATCGATGCCGGAGCGCCGCGCGCTTCGAGCCACCAGAGGCCGGTGTCGATCTGCCGTGGACCCGGATAAGGCGCCAGTGCCTGCGCATAGCGGATCCGCGCCTCGTCGAGATCGGGATCGCTGCGCATGGCCAACCCAGCCAGCACGAGCACGCGGACACAACCCAATGCCGGCAGGCACGCGATCGCCAGGCCAGCCGTGCGGGTCCGTCGCTGCGATTCTCCCGTGTCGCGCAGAAGGGCCAAAACCAGGAGAGGCGACAGCGGCAGGAGGTTGTAGTCGCATTCCGGCACGCGGATGGCGAACCAGACAACCAATGCAGCCAAGCTCGCCAAGGCTCCGCCCACCACCCAGGGCTGCGTTGCCGAAGCACGTGCGGCTACCAGCGAACGGATTGCGGCGACCGCCCCGGCGACGATCAGGCATCCGACCAATGGC
>JACDEC010000523.1 GCA_013816645.1 Planctomycetota bacterium | reverse complement strand
GGGCTGGCGGTGCCGTCGCCGTCGTAGCAGGCGTCGATGTCCTGATCGCTGAACGCGTCGTCGTGCCGCGCATCCGCACCCTCGAGGCGGGCGAGCACGCCCGGGACCAGATCGACCGGACGCGGCGGCCGCATGGCGTCGCGCACCAGGTCGCCCATCGCCGCGAGGGCACGTCCATCCGGGCAGGCGGGATCGCCGTCCGCTGTGGCGCGCAGGAGGGGGTCGTCGGAGCTCATGGCGTCAGCCGTCCACCAGGTCGGCGAGCTCGTCGCGCAGCGCGCGGATCGCGCTGTGCATGCGGCTCTTGACCGTGCCTTCGGGGATGCCGAGCACGGCGCCGATCTCCTGGTACTTCATGCCGTGATTGTTGGCGAGGGTGAAGACTTCGCGCTGGCCTTCGGGCAGCGTCTCCACCGCCTGCTGGATGCGCGTGCGCAGCGTCGCGTCGCGGCCTTCCTCGGGCAATTCGGGAGTGGGCGCGGCCTGCAGCACGTCGACCAGTCGCAACGCGGCGCCGCCGCGACCGATCTCGGCGTCGAGGCTGGTCGGCGCATGGCGGCGGCGGCGGATCTGGTCGATCCACAGGTTGTGGGCGATGCGGTAGATCCAGGTGCGGACCTTGGCGGTGGCGAGCCAGCGCTGGCGCGACTTGTAGACGTTGACGAAGACGTCTTGGGCGAGCTCTTCGGCGAGCAGCTGGTCCCAGCACTGGTGGTAGAAGAAGCCGACCAGTTCGTTCTGGTAGCGGCGCACCAGTTCGACGACGGCCTCGCGGTCATCGTCGCGGATGCGCTCCATCAGCCTGAGGTCGTCGTCGGCCATGCCGCGTCGCATCTCCATCACCGAACACGCTGCCATCGCGGTCATCGCCAGGACCAACGCCGCGCGACGGCCCTGGTTCAGGGCAATCCCGCTCGCGGCAACCACCGTCGGTTCGAGGGGTTGCCTGGGGAGACGCTAGGCGGCCGCGATCTTCCGCAAGCGGGCGGCGGATCATCGCCGCCATTGCGGGATGAATTCCACGCTGTCGACCCACACGGGGACGGGTTCGGCGCAACCGACCGTGAGCTGATAACCCCCGTAGGGCAGCCCCTGAGGGTCGCAGTCCAGCTCGACCAGGGTCCAGCCGGTGGACGCCACGGCGGTGATGGTGAAGCGCGGCGGCGGCGTCGGCGAGGGCGCCATAGCCAGCTCGGCGTGGCCGTGGATGGCGGCTTGCTCGCGGCGCAATCGATCGACCAGCGGCGTGCCCCAGTGGTCAGGCGCGAGCGCCTGCACGGCGATCTCGACCGCGGCCGGTCCGTCGGCGCGCAGCTGCATGCGCAGGCGATGGGCGCGCAGCGGCACATGAGCGAGGAGATAGGTGATCTCGCCGGGCCGGCCTAGGGCTGGCGGCGGCAGACGGATGCTGCCAGACACTTCGCCGTGGAAGACGCGGTCGTCGGGGACCCCGGAGAGCACTGCGGTCCCGCGCAGGCGCTGGGTGTGTTCGGCGCTGAAATCCCCGTCGGGGAAGGCGTTCACCATGAGTGGCGTCAATGCGGCGTCGACGAGCTCGGCCGCCAGGATCACCAGCGGCGGAGTGGTCGTCACCACGCCGCGCTCGTCGGTGAGGTTGCCATAGACCAGGAGGTCGAGGCCGTGCTCGGGAATCGGCAGCAGCGCCTCGGCCACGCCATCGCCGATGGTCGCTGGCAGGATCTCGTGGTGGCGCAGCGGCCAGCCCAGCCAGGGGAGCACGGCGCCGTAGCTCACCACCAGGTCGGCGCGCGCCACGTGATTGCCGCCCTTCCACGACCAGTGCGCGTTGCGATGTCCGCCCGCGCTGCGGATCTCCAGGGCGGAAGGTGCGTTGTACGCTGCGCGCGTGCCTGCGAGGTGGACGTCGAACCAATCGATCAGCTGCTGGTCGACGGTGGGTGGGAAGCCGTGATCCCACTGCGGGATCAGCGCCAGGCGCTTGTGCGGTGATGGCGCCGCGGTGTAGGTCGCGAGTACCGCGGGCAGGTGGAACCAGTGATCGTTGCTCGCCGCTGCCCACAGGAACGGAACGTCGCGGTGCGGCCAGCGCGTGCCGGGCTCGAACAGCCCGTTCCACGCCGCGAGTCCTTCGGCGGGCATGGCGAGGACCTGGGGGAGATTGCTGCCCAGGGTCTGCATGCTGCCCGCGAAGAAGCTCATGCCGGCCTTGATCCGCGGATCGTGGACGGCGAGGACGTTGGCGAAGAAGCCGCCATAGGATGCGCCGGCGACGCCGATCCGGTCGGGGTCGACCTCGGGTCGCTGGGCGAGATAGCTGATGCCGCGCATCTGATCGATGGCCAGGCGCACCAGATTGGCTTCGTGCGGTCTCGCCGCATCGAACGGCGCGAAGCCGTTCCAGCGGTCGGTGCGCACGGTGACGCAAAGGCAGGCGTAGCCTTTGCGCGCGAAGATCAGCGGGAAGCCGTCGCCGGCCGGTGCCATGCCGCCTTGGCTCCAGAAGATCCCCGGCACCCGCGACGCGCCGACCGGATGCGCGAAGACGCCTTCGACGCGCACCGCCTCGTCGCCGACCTGCTGGCTGAGGTATTCGATGCGCTCGACCACCACGCCCGCGTCTTCGCGTCGTTCGAGCACACGCGCCTCGAGCGGGCGTTCGGCGATGTCGCGCAGGTCGAACAGCGGCGACGGTTCTGCCGCTCCCGCGAGCGCTGCCAGCGTCAGGAGCGCGACGGTCAGCCGAGCGCACGGGATGGCGATTCTGGTCATGGACGTCGCACGATCCTGCTGCGCGTATCCAGGCGGAGCAACGCCGCCTGCGCGGCGGACCGCACCGCCTTGCGCGGGTCGTCGAGCAACCCGCGCAGCACGGGCCGAGAGTCGGTGATGCGCAGGATCCCGAGCGTCGAGGCGACGGCCTGGCGCACGTACCACTGCGGGTCGCCAGCCGCGGCGATCAGCGCCGGTCCGGCTGCGCGCCCACCGACGTGAGCCAGCG
>JACDEC010000522.1 GCA_013816645.1 Planctomycetota bacterium | reverse complement strand
GTACGGCGGCATCCTCTGCGACATCGGCAGCCACCAGGTCGAGCAGTTCCTGCACTACACGGGATCACGCGACGCCACCGTGCTCAGCGCCAAGGTCGCCAACTACGCCAACCCGGCCCATCCCGAGCTCGAGGACTTCGGCGACATGACCGTGGTCGGCGACACCGGCGCGACCGGCTACCACCGCGTCGACTGGCTCAATCCCGACGGTCTCGCGACCTGGGGCGACGGCCGCACCATCCTGCTCGGCACCGACGGCTACATCGAGCTGCGCAAGTACATCAACGTCGCCGCCGATCGCGGCGGCGACCACCTGTTCCTCGTCGACCGCAAGGGCGAGAGCCACCACCAGCTCGGCGGCAAGATCGGCTTCCCGTTCTTCGGCCAGCTGGTGCGCGACTGCCTCGACCGCACCGAGACCGCGATGACCCAGGCGCACGCCTTCAAGGCGGCCGAGCTGTGCTTGCAGGCTCAGGCGATGGCGGTCAGAGTCGGTTAGAATTGAAGGCAGTGCGAAATTCAACGTGCGACGTGCGATGTGGAAGGCACTTCGCACTCCGCACTCCGCACCTTCTCAGAACATCCGCAGCACGCGCAGTCGAAGTACGACGTGCGAGCTGGAAGGCACTTCGCACTCCGCACTTCGCACTTCGCACGGTTTTAGAATAACCGCAACATCGCATACACCGTCGTAATATAGACCAAATTGCCCCCGACGTCGTTGAGCATGGTGATGAATGGGCCGGCGGCGAGCGCGGGGTCGAAATGGCAGCGCTGGCAGGTCAGTGGCACGATCACCCCGAACAACGAGGCCATCACCACCACCAGCAGCAGCGAGGTCGCCATGATCGCGCCGACGATCGGGCTGTAGCCCGAGGTGTAGGCGACCACCGTGCCGCCGATGCCGCAGATGATCGACATCGCCACCGCCAGCAGGAAGCCGGTGCCGACCTCGCGCCCGACCGAAGCCAGCCCGCGGCCAGGGCCGATAGCCCCGGTGGCCAGGTTGCGCACCGTCACCGTCGAACACTGCAGGCCGATGTTGCCGCCCATCGCGCAGACCAGCGGCATGAAGCCGATCAGGATCATCTGCTCCTTGAGCCCGTAGCCGTAGCCGGCGATGATCTTGGCGTTGATGAACCCGCCCAGCGCGGTGATCAGCAGCCAGGGCATGCGCAGCGAGGCGCGCTTGAGCAGGCTGTCGTTGTCCTCGGGAGTCTCGGAGGTACCGGCGATCGCCAGCAGGTCCTCCTCGGCCTCGGCTTCGAGCACGTCGACGGCGTCGTCCCAGGTGACGATCCCGCGGATCCGGCCCTCGGTGTCGACCACCGGCACGGTCAGCAGGTGGTACTTCTGCATCATCCGCGCGACCTTCTCGCGGTCGGTATCCGGAGTGGCGGTGATGATGTCGCGATCCATCAGCGTGGTCAGGCACGCCCGCGGCGGCGCGAAGATCAGCTGGCGGAAGGGCAGCACGCCGACTAGGCGGGCTTCGGCGTCGACCACGTAGAGCGTCGAGAAATTGTGGGCCGCCTCGTCGTTGCGCAGGGCCTGGAGGTGGGCGATGGCCTGGGCCGCGGTCAGGAAGCTGCGCAGGGTGACGATCTCGCGGGACATGATGCGTCCCGCGGTCTCCTCGTTGGCCTCGTACTGCTCCTCGAGCTGCGCGCGCAGCTTGGCGTCGAGCTGGCTGAGCAGCTTGGCCGCGCGCTCGTCGTCGAGGTGGTCGAGGAAGTAGATGGCGTCGTCGGCGTCGGCTTCGGCCAGGATCTTGGCGAGATGCTGGTCGTCGCTCGATTCCAGCAGCTGGTCGCGCAGCTCGGGGCGCAACTCCTCGAGCACCTGGCCGGCGAGGTCGGGAGGCAGTCCGCAGAACACCTGGACCCGCTGGCGTTCGCTGACCACCGCCATGACCGCGGCGATGTCGGCGGCGCGCAGACTGGAGGCGGCAATCGCCAGGGCACCGGGGCCGTCTTCGTCGAGGAGCGTGAGCAGCCGCGTGGCGATGCGCTGGGCGCGATCGTCGGGCGGGATCGACTCGACCGCGGGCTCTGGCGCCGCTACGTCCATGACGGTTCCTACTCGCGGCTCGCGGTTGGCGCAACCAGCGGATGGTCCGGTCCTGGCGTTGCGTCGACCGCGCGCCGGCGACGATGTCCGCCATGCGTCCGATCCTGATCGTCGGTGGAGCTCCGCGCGTGCGCGTCGACGCGGTGCGTGACCTGATCGCCCAGGGCACCGGCGCGACCGCGGTCGCGCTCGCCCAGCGGCTGGCTGCGGCCGGGATCGTCCCGGATCTCCTGCTCTCCGACGACGCGGTGCCGGGCGACGCGCGGCGCTACCGCGATCGCGCCGACCTCGAGCAGGCGCTCGGCGACTGGATCGCAGGGCATCGCAACGGGGTCGTCGTGCTGTCCGCGGCGATCAACGACTACGAGGTCGCGACCATCGATCGGCGTTCGGGCGCGAGCTGGTCGCGCATGGCGCCCAGCGACAAGTTCCCCTCGGGCGCCGACGAGGTGCTGATCCGCCTGCAGCCGGCGGCCAAGGTGGTCGACCAGTTGCGCCCGCGCTGGGGGCTGAGCGGTCCGATCGTGGCCTTCAAGTTCGAGGGGCGGGACACCGTGGTCGCGAGCGCCGAGCGGCTGCGTAGCCGGGTGGGCGCGGCGCTGGTCGTGGCCAACAGCCTGTGCGGCGGCGTCCAGGCGCTGGTCACCGAGCAGGGCGTCGAGGCCCTGCCCGATCGCCCGGCGCTGCTCGAGCGCCTTGCCGTGGCGGTGCTCGCGCTCGCCACGAGCTGACGGCGCAGCGCGTCCGGAACCATTGGCGCGAATCTCCGCCAACGTAGGCTGCCCGCCATGCCGAGCGGATCCCATCCCATCCTCACGCTCGACCTGATCAATCGGCTGCCCGTCGGCATCCTGGTCTTCGGCCGCGACGGCGGCCTGGTCTCGGCCAATCCCGCCGCCGAGAAGCTGCTCGGCCACG
>JACDEC010000521.1 GCA_013816645.1 Planctomycetota bacterium | reverse complement strand
GTGCCGAGCCGCGCCGAGCGCCGCGCCGCCACGCGCAATGGCAGCGCCTGCAGGCGGATGAAGCCGGTGGCGTCGGACTGGTCGTAGGCGCCGCCGTCGGCCTCCATCGAGGCGATCGCCGCGTCGTAGAGCGAGTGCTGGCTCTGACGGCCGACGGTCAGGACGTTGCCCTTGTAGAGCTCGAGGGTGACCCGGCCGGTGACGTGGCGCTGGCTGACGTCGAGGAAGGCGCGCAAGGCCTCCATCTCCTCGCAGAACCAGAAGCCGAAGTAGGCCATCTGCGCGAAGCGCACGCCGAGCGTGTACTTGGCGTGTAGCAGGTCTTTGCCGACGGTCAGGCCTTCGAGGTCCTGGTGGGCGAGCATCAGCATGGTGCCACCCGGGGTCTCGTAGACGCCGCGGCTCTTCATGCCGACGAAGCGGCTCTCGACCATGTCGATGCGGCCGACGCCGTGCTTGAAGCCGATGCGGTTGGCTTCGGCGAGCAGCTTGGCCGGGGACAGGCGCTTGCCGTTGATCGCCACCGGCATGCCCTGGGCGAAGTCGATGGTCACGGTCTCGGCCTTGGCGGTGACCTGCTTGACGGGCAGGGTGCGCTCGAACATCTCCTCGCGCGGCTTGCGCGCGGGATCCTCGAGTTCGCCGGCTTCGAAGCTGATGTGCAGGAGGTTGTCGTCCGACGACCACGGCTGCTTGGCCGTGGCCTTGACCGGGATGCCCCACTGCTTGGCGTACGCGATCGCCTCGGCGCGGCCCTTGATCACGGTGTTGAACGACGGGTCGCGCCACGGGGCGATGATCTTCACGCCGGGCAGCAGCGCGTAGGCGGTGAGCTCGAAGCGGACCTGGTCGTTGCCCTTCCCGGTCGCGCCATGGGCGATGTACTGCGCGCCCTCCTTCTTGGCGATGTCGACGAGGTGCTTGGCGATCACCGGCCGGGCCAGCGAGGTGCCGAGGAGGTAGCGGCCTTCGTACTTGGCGTTCCAAGCGATCGCCGGGAACACGAAGTCGCGGACGAATTCCTCCTGCACGTCGCGGATGTAGCACTTGGTGCCGCCCGAGTTCAGCGCCTTGGCTTCGAGATCGGTGTACTTCTCGACCTGACCCACGTTGGCGCAGAAGCAGATGACGTCGTAGCCCTTTTGCTCGAGCCACCGCACGATCACCGAGGTGTCGAGCCCGCCGGAATAGGCGAGCACGACCTTCTCGCGCTTGGCGCGCGGGCCGGAACCGGCTGCGCTGACCTTGGCTTTTGCGGAACGGGCGGCGGAACGGGCCATGACGATGCTCCTGCTTTTCGCGGGGAGGCGGACTCTAGCGGGGCCAGCTGCAGGTACCAGCGGCCGCGAACCGCGGGCGTGCCGGCGCCGTACGTGCGCGGCAGGCAGGGCTTGCGGATCGTCGACGTGGATCGGATAGTCCCCGGGTGCGCTTGATCGTCATCCGTCATGCTGAAGCCGTCGATCGCGATGCCTGGACCGGCAATGACGAGGACCGGCCGCTGACCAAGGCCGGGGGCCAGATTGCCAAGAGCACCTTCAAGGCTGCACGCCGGCTGGGACACAAGGGCACCGAGATCTGGACCAGCCCGTGGTTGCGGGCCCGCGCCACCGCCGAACTGCTGTCGGCGATCTGGGAGCTGCCGCTGCGCGAGGTGCCGTGGCTGACCAGCGGCGCGATGTCGGCCAAGGACCGCGCCGAGCGCCTGCACGCCTCGCCGGTGCCGGTGCTGGTCGGGCACGAACCCGACCTCGGCGAACTCATCGGCTACCTGGTCGGCGCCAAGTCGCTGCCCCTGGCCAAGGGCGGCATGGCCATCCTCGCCGGCGATCCGGGGCCAGCGGGCATGAACCTGCGCTGCCTGATCAGCCCGAAGACCGTCGCGTCGCTCAGCGAACGCTGATCGGCTGCCCGCGAATCAGCTCGGGCGATCCCCAGAGGGCCCGGCTGCCGAGGGCCCGGCAGGCGCCGCGAGCGCAGCGTGCCGCACCGAACGCAGCGTCTGCCACTCGACCGCGACCACCACCAGCTGGATCAGGCTGAGCACGCCGATCACCACCGTGTCCCAGCTCGCCTCGCCGAAGCCATGGCCAGTGGCGTAGGCGTGCAGGCCGGTGCCGAGCAGGAAGTTCACGCCCCACCAGCTCATCACCACCGAGAAGAAGCCGAGCACCGACCATACGGTGAGTCCGGTCGGCCCGACGGCGCCGATGTGGCGCAGATGCAGGGGAATCAGGTAGGTGAGCAGGATGATCAGCGCGCCGATCTCCTTGGGATCCCAGCCCCAGAAACGGCCCCACGAGACCTTGGCCCAGAATCCGCCGAGCAGCGTGCCGGCGGCGACCAGCACGATGCCGACCTGCAGCGCGCGGTAGATCGCCCGCGATTCGTCGGCGGTGACCGCGCGGCGCTCCAGCGCGGCGCGCGCCAGCACCAGGTTTCCGAGCACCCAGGCGAGCACGAAGGCGGCGTAGCTGGCGACGATGGTCTTGACGTGGATCCACAGCCAGAACTTCGAGCGCAGCACCGCCTTGAGCTGACTGAGGTTCTGCCCGAGATCGGGCGGCAGCGCCTCGCCGACCATCGCGCACAGCCCGGCGCCGATGCCGGCGGCGACCGCGTACTGGGCGTTGCCGGTGATGCGGGTCAGGATCAGGCCGAGCACGGCGACGATCAGCGCGACGAAGATCAGCGTCTCGTACATGTTGGTCACCGCGCCCCAGCTGGTGATCAGCACGCGCGCGGTCAGGCCGACGGCGACCAGCAGGGTGCCGAGCACGGTGGCGATCTCGCCGATGCGGACGAGGGGGTGGCGGCGAACCGCGGTCGAACGCGCCATGCCGACCGCAGTGAGCGTGCCGCCGAGGATGAACAGCACCCATGCCCAGGTGAAGGGGCGCAGGCGGCGGTAGCTCAGTTCGACGCCGATCAGCCGTTCGGTCGGATAGGGCGCGAAGTGCTCGTCGCCCGCGGCGCGACGCAGGGCGAGGT
>JACDEC010000520.1 GCA_013816645.1 Planctomycetota bacterium | reverse complement strand
CCCGGACGCCGCTCAGGCGGCCCGCCGGCCAGGCCGAGGGCAGAGCGGGCAGCGCGTGGATCTCGACCACGCCGTCGTCGCCGCGGCGGTGGCTCTGCACCAGCATCTCGAGCGTCCCGGCGCAGGCGCCGAAATTGCCGTCGATCTGGAAGGGCGGGTGGTCGTCGAACAGGTTGGGCAGGGTGGCGTGCGCGAGCAGGTGGCGCAGATGCTGATGCGCTTGGTCGCCGTCGAGCAGCCGGGCGTAGAAGTTGATGATCCAAGCGCGGCTCCAACCGGTGCCGCCGCCGCCGTGGGCGAGCCGCCGGTCGAGCGTGACCGAGGCAGCGGCGGCCAATGCCGGCGTGCTCAGCGGGTCGATCTGACCGCCGGGATACAGAGCGAAGAGATGCGAGATATGGCGGTGGCCGGGTTCGACCTCGTCGTGGTCTTCGGCCCATTCCTGCAGCTGCCCGGATCGGCCGATGGCCGGCTGTGGCAGCCGCGCGCGCGCCTGCTCCACGGCCTGGATGAAATCCGCTTCGACCGCCAGCGAGCGGGCGCAGTCCGCGGTCGCCGCGAACAGGCGATCGAGGATCTGCGCGTCCATGCTCGCACCGGCGCACAGCGTGCCGACCGTGCCGTCGCCCAGGCGGTAGGCGTTCTCGGGCGAGCAGCTCGGGCTGACCACCAGCCGGCCGCGCGCGTCCTCGACCAGGAACTCGAGGAAGAAGCGGCTGGCTTCGCGCAGCGCCGGCCAGGCGCGTTCGCGGTCGCCGCGTTCGCCGCGGAACAGGCAGCGTTCCCAGAGGTGCAGGCTCAACCACGCGCCGCCCATCGGCCAGAAGCTCGATGCCAGGTTGCGATCGGTGGGATAGGGATCGGCGGCGAGGTCGGCGTTGTGGTGGACGACGAAGCCGCGGCAGCCGTACATCTCCTCGGCCGCGCGCCGACCGGTGATCATCAGCCGCTCGATCAGGTCGAAGAGCGGTTCGTGGCATTCCGGCAGGTCGCAGGACTCGGCCGGCCAGTAGTTCATCTGGGTGTTGATGTTGATGGTGTACTTGCTGCCCCAGGCCGGCTCCATGTCCTGGCACCAGCGTCCCTGCAGGTTGGCAGGCAGGCTGCCGGGCCGGCTGCTGGCAATCAGCAGGTAGCGGCCGTAATCGAAGAACAGCCGCAGCAGGTCCGAATCCTCGCCGCCGGCGCGCAGCCGCGCCACCCGTTCGTCGGTGGGCAGGTCGGGGACCTCGCCGGCGAGCTCGAGCCGCACCCGCGAGAACAGCGTTGCGTGATCCTGGCGATGGCGGTTGCGCAATTCCTGCCAGCCGCGCCCGACCGCCGCGGCGGTGGTCTGAGCGACCACGCCATCGGGATGGGCGTGGCGGAATCCGGTGGCGCCGGCGATGACCAGCAGGACCTCGTCGGCGCCGCTGATCACCAGGGTCTCGCCCTGGACCTCGATGCGCCCGCCGGAGATCTGGCCGCGCAGGCAGACCGCGAGCTCGTGGCCCAGCGCGCCTCCGCTGCGTCCGCGGCCGATCAGTCCGGCGCCAGGGATCGCGGTGATGGTGTCGAGGTAGCGCGCGGCGTAATGGCTCCAGGTGCCGCGGGTCAGGCGCGCCGCGCAGCTGATCGATCCCGGCCGATCGGCGCTGAGATGGACCACGACCACGCCATCGGGGAAGCTGGCGAAGTGGGTGCGTCGATAGGTGACGCCATCGAGCCGGTAGGTCACGCCGACCTCGGCGGTGCCGAGGTCGAGGTGGCGTCGGTAGGCCTCGACCGGCGGCGGCGCCAGCGGCGGCGTCATGCCGATCCGCGCCAGCGTCTCCTCGGCCGGCCGCGGGCGCGAGCGGCCGGGATGGCTGTGATCGAGCCACAGGTCGGCCAGCGGTTGATAGAGCAGCTGGCTATCGGGGATGCCGCTCAGGCAGCGGTTAGCCAGGGTCTCGGCTTCCGCCAACCGACCGGTGGCGAGCATTTCGCGGATCCGCGGCAGGGCGGCGCGCGCATCGGGATTGAGGCGATCGCGCGCGCCACCGCTCCACACCGAATCCTCGTTGAGCTGGATGCGTTCGTCGTCGACGTTGCCGAAAACCATGGCGCCGAGCCGGCCATTGCCGATGGGCAGGGCGGCATTCCAGTCGGCCTGGGCGCCTTGCCGGTACCACAGGTGATCGCGTGCGGGCCGGTCGGGGACGCTGGGCATGGCGGGATCGTGGTCCGGCCGTGGGCGAGGCAATGCCAGGCGGCCCCGCGCTTCAGCCGGGTGGTGGAGCGAACCACCGCGACCTGCTCATCACGGATCGCCGCGCGCCGTCGCGGCCGCCAACGCCATCGCCGTCGCGGCGTAGGACCACGACATGCGCGACCCAGCGACCAGATACCCGGCGACACTCGTGCTCGCGCTGCTCGGCGCACTCGCCTGGGGCGAAGGCACGGATAATCACCTGCTGATCGCCACGCCGCCGCCCGGACCGGTGGCGATCGACGGCGACCTCGCCGACTGGGACCGCTCGCGCGCGATCACCGTCTGCCCGGACGTCGCCACGCTGCTCGGCAGCTACAGCGCATTGGTCATGGCGATGTGGGATGATGAAGCATTGTACCTGGCCTGCGACTGGCGCGATCCAACGCCGATGGTCAACGACTACGCGCCGGACCTCGACCTCGACCGCCGCAAGTGCTTCCATTCCGATTCGCTGCAGGTCCACGTGCGCACCGACCTCGAACGCACGTTCATCGCCTGGCACCACCGGCGCACCAAGCGCGACGCGGTGATCTCGCTCGACGGCTGGAGCCCGTGGGGCGGCCAGCCCATCGTCTACCACGACGCGATCGCCGAGTACGGCGTGCGCGAGGCATTCACCCGCGCCGCTGATGGCGAGGGCTACACCCAGGAGCTGCGCATCCCATGGACGGCGCTGTCGTCGAGCGGTCGCGCCTACCGGGCCGGCGAGTCGCTCGAAGCGATGCTCGACCTGGTGTGGGGTCCGGCATCGGGCCAGGGC
>JACDEC010000519.1 GCA_013816645.1 Planctomycetota bacterium | reverse complement strand
GGTGCGCAGCAGCAGGTAGCCGCCGTGGCCGTGCAGCCACAGGTTGGTGGCCAGCTCCGAAGCCACGATCTCGGCCTGCCCGAGACGGGTTTCGTCGAAGCCCAGCGCGCGGGCCAGGGCGCCGACCGTGCGCCGCGCATCGCCGATCTGCGACTGGTCGCTGACCGCGAGCTGCCGGGTGTCCGGCCCGAGCGGGATCACTTCCATCTCGCGATGGCGACGGTGGTGCCGACCCCCGGGGTGGAGGTGATCTCGAAGTGCTCGACCAGGCGCTTGGCGCCGCCCAGGCCGTGGCCCATGCCACCGCCGGTGGTGAAGCCATCGCGCATCGCCTGTTCGAGGTCGGCGATGCCCGGACCCTGGTCGGTGAAAACGATGCGCACGCCCTTGCGCACGCCCTCGATGTGGGTCTCGAGCGCGGCCTCGCCGCCGCCGCCGTATTCCAGGGTGTTGCGCGCGATCTCGCTGGCCGCAGTCACGAATTTGGTCTGCTCGACCAGGCTGAAGCCCTGTTCGATGCACGCCTTGCGCACCGCTTGGCGGACCATGACGATGTCGGTCTCGGCGCGGATCGGCAGCAGGTCACGCTTCGACAGGGGCATCGACGTCGTCCTGCTCGGGATCGGCCTGACGATCGCCCAGCGCCGCGCGCAGCAGCTGCATGCCGCGCTCGACGTTCAGCGCGGTCTTGATGCCGGGGAGCGACAGGCCGAGCTCGACCAGGGTGATGGCCACCGCCGGCTGCATGCCGGTGACCACGGTCTGGGCGTCGAGGATGCGGGCCATGCCCGAGATGTTGGCGAGCATGCGGCCGATGAACGAGTCGACGATCTCGAGCGCCGAGATGTCGATGAGCACGCCCTTGGCGTTGGTCGCCGAGATGCGCGAGGTCAGGTCGTCCTGCAGCGTCAGGGCCAGGCGGTCGTGCATGTCGACCTGGATGGTGACGATGAGGAACTGCCCCATCTGCAGGATCGGGATGCGTTCCATGCTCAGGCCTGGGCGCCAGCCGCCGCCGCCTTGCGCTTGACCACCATCAGGTCGCGCCGCGACAGCGCGACCTTGAAGGCGTCGGCCAGCGACGACTTGGTGATCACCGAGGTCAGGTCGACGCCGAGGTGGACGATGGTCTGGGCGATCTGCGGGCGGATGCCGCTGATGATGCAGTCGGTGCCCATCAGCCGCGCCGCGGTGACGGTCTTGAGCAGGTGCTGGGCGACCAGGGTGTCGACGGTGGGAACGCCGGTGATATCGAGGATCACCACGTCGGTCGATTCGGTGACCACCCGCTGGAGCAGCGATTCCATCACGATCTGGGTGCGCGCGCTGTCGAGCGTGCCGATCAGCGGCAGGGCGAGGATGCCGTCCCACAGCTTGACCACCGGCGTCGACAGCTCGAGCATCGCCTCCTGCTGGCGGCGGATGATGTCCTCGCGGGCCTTGATGTAGGACTCGATGGTGAACAGCCCGAGCTTGTCGACCAAGGTGGTCGTGCTCCAGGTCTCCTCGACCAGCAGCGCCGGGTTGGCGGCGTGCTCGCTGCGCAGGCGCTGGAACAGCGGTTCCTTGAGCGAGAACACGAAGCTGGCGGTGGCCGTCGGGGTGAAACCCTGCTGGGCCCGCGTGCGCGAGATCTCGGTGAGCAGCTCGCGGACCTTCTCCCAGCCCTGCCCGGTGATGTCGTTGCCGCCGCGCTGCAAGGCCTGGCGGACGCTGCCGAGCAAGTCGGCGCACTGGGCGCGCAGCTCCTCGGGCTTCATCAGGTCCTCGCGGGTCGCTCCGGCCGCGCTCAGCGCCTTGGCCCATTGGGCGAGCAGGTCGGCTTCGTGGCGGGCGATCAGGTCGGGCAGGCGGGAGTCGGGCATGGAGATCCTTCGAGGTCGGACAGGGAGGCTGGAAGCAGTATGTATAGCTCAATAGCCCGCTCCCGGCCCTTGTACAGCAGGTGCGAACCTCGGCTTGGCCGGCGATTGCCGAGCGCGCAGGGCGGCGTCTACTCGCGCCGACCGATGGCCAAGCACCTGCTCGACCCGCCGACCTGCGAACGCCTGCTCGCCGCCGCCCTCGGTCGCGGCGGCGACTGGGCGGACGTCTACGCCGAACGCGGGACCACCCGCTCGTTGGCCTTCGAGGAAGGCCGGGTCAAGAGCGCCGCCGAGAGCGCCCGCCTGGGCGTCGGCATCCGCGTGGTCAGCGGCGAGCGTACGGGCTACGCCTTCTGCGAGGACCTCGACGAGGCCACCCTGATCGCCACCGCCCAGCGCGCCGCCCAGATCGCCGCCGGCACCCCGGTGTTGCCCGATCCGATCCGCGAACTGGTCGGCCTGCCCAACCGCTACCTGCTCGCCCGGCCGCTCGACAGCGCTGGCACCGCCGAACGGGTGGCGCTGCTGCGCCGGGCCAGCGAACGTGCCCATGCCCGCGATCCGCGGGTGCACTGGGTGTCGTGCTCGCTGGTCGACAGCGACACCACCGTGACCATCGCCACCAGCGAGGGGGTGCTGGTCACCGACCAGCGGCCGATGCTGCGCTGCAACGTCCAGGTCATCGCCCGCCAGGGCGATCGCCGCGAGCGTGGCTACACCGGCGGCGGCGGCCGCATCGGGCTGGAGTATTTCGTCGACCATCCCCCCGAAGCGCTCGCCGACGAGGCGGTGCGCCAGGCCCTGGTGCTGTTCGATGCGGTCGAATGCCCGGCCGGGGCCTTCCCGGTGGTGCTGGCGCCGGCGACCAGCGGCATCCTCATCCACGAGGCGGTCGGCCACGGACTGGAAGCAGACTTCAATCGCAAGGGCGTCAGCGCCTATTCCGGCAAGCTCGGCGAGCGCGTGGCCAGCCCGCTGGTCACGGTGGTCGACGACGGTTCGATCGTCGGCGACCGTGGCAGCATCAACGTCGACGACGAGGGCACGGTACCCGACCGCACCGTGCTGATCGAGGACGGCGTGCTCAGGAACTACCTGCACGACCGGCTCAGCGCGCGCCTGACCGGCAGCGC
>JACDEC010000085.1 GCA_013816645.1 Planctomycetota bacterium | reverse complement strand
CCCGTCCCCAGTTATCTCAGTTCCTGGATACTGACCAGCCGCGCGTATTCGCCGCCGCGCTCGACGAGTTCGCGGTGGGTGCCGGATTCGATCACGCCGCGGCCCTTGCCGAGCACATGGATGATGTCGGCGTGGCGGATGGTGCTCAGGCGGTGGGCGATGATCACCGAGGTGCGGCCCTTCATCAGTTCGCCGAGCGCCTCCTGGATGTGGCGTTCGCTGTCGGCGTCGAGCGCGCTGGTCGGCTCGTCGAGCAGCAGCAGCGGAGCGTCGCGCAGCAGGGCGCGGGCGATGGCCACCCGCTGGCGCTGTCCGCCCGATAAGCGCTCTCCGCGGTCGCCGACCGGGGTCGCGTAGCCGAGGCCACCTTCGAGTGAGATGATGGTGTCGTGCAGGTGCGCGCGGCGGGCGGCGGTTTCGATCTCGGCGTCGCTCGCTTCGGGGCGGCCGTAGCGGATGTTCGCGGCGATGGTGTCGTCGAACAGGAAGCTGTCCTGCTGGACGATCGCGACCTTGGCGACCAGCGAGCGCTGGCGGAACGAGCGGATGTCGACGCCGTCGATGGTCACGCGCCCGGCGGTGGGATCGTAGAAGCGCGGGAGCAGATTGAGGATCGTGCTCTTGCCCGCCCCCGATTCGCCGACCAGGGCGATGGTCTTGCCGACCGGGATGTCGAGATCCAGGCGGTTGAGGACCTCGTCCCCGGGACCGTAGGCGAAATGCACGCCCTCGAGGCGGATCAGCGAACGGGGCGCCGGGCAGTCGACGGCATCAGGACGATCGACGATGCGCGACGGGCGATCGAGGATCTCGAACACCCGCTCGGCGGAGGGGAGCGCCTCCTGCAGGTCGCCCCAGGCGCGGTTGCCGGCGCGCAGGTTGCTGGTGGCGAAGCCCAGGGCGCCGATGAAGGCGAACAGCTTGTCGGCGGTGATCCAGCCGCGGGAGATCGCCCAACTGCCGCCGACCAGCGCGGAGCCGGTGATCGCGAAGATCGCCAGGCTGGTCAGCGAGTCGACCACCGATCGCGAACGCGCCAGTCGCATGCTGGCGTCGAACAGGCGATGGTTGGCGCGCGCGTAGCGCTCGCCCTCGGCCACCGACGAGCCCATCGCCTTGATCACCCGGATGCCCGAGGTGATCTGCTCGAGCGCGGCGAGGTTGTCGGCCATGCGTTCGCGCGCGCGGCGCGAACGCTGGCGCACCCGGCGCAGCAGCGCGCCGACCGTGGCCAGCATCGGCAGGAGCAGGAAGATCACCACGCAGGCCGCCCGCCAGTCGATCACGAACAGCGAGACGATCGCGCCGATCGCGGCGGCGGGCCGCTGCATGATCTTGCCGTAGATCGTGGCGAAGATGCGCTGCATCGTCTGGAGGTCGCCGGTCAGCCGGGTGAGCAGGTCGCCCTTGGTCAGCTGCGAATGGAAGGCGAGTTCGAGCTCGATGAGGTGGGCGACGAACGTGGCGCGCAGGTCCTGCATGCAGCGGTGCCCCATCCACGAGCCCAGGTAGAAAGCGGCATAGGCCAGCAGGCCCATCACCGGCGACAAGGCGAGCATGACCAGGCCGAGTCCGCGCATGCCGGACACCGCGTCGGGCGCCTGCATGCCGACCATGGTCAGCAAGGCGGCGAGCTTCTCCGGATGGCCCATCAGCGCCTGGAGCAGCAGGTGCATGAAGAAGAACAGCGCGCCGGTCAGGCCGCCGACCGCGGCGGTGGCGCCGAGCATGGCCAGCCAGCGGGCGCGGTAGCGCCAGCCGAAGGCGGCCATGCGACCGAGCAGCCGGAAATCGTGCCAGCGGCGGTCGCGATCCATCGCCGCACCCTAGCCGCCTGCGAGTCCGCGCCCAGGGGCGGAACGGCGCGGCGACCAATGGTGTCCCGGTTGCGCCGCGCGTGATCGGGCCACACTGCACGCCCCGTGAGCGAACTCAGCGAATCCCTGCACGACCTCGAGCGCAAGCTCGCCCAGTTCGCCAAGCTGGTCAACGTCGCGGCCAAGGCCGAGGAGATCCGCGAGCTCGAGTCGCGCATGGGCGAGGGCAGCTTTTGGAACGACCAGGGGCGGGCCAAGCAGGTGGTGGGCATCTTGAAGTCGATGAAGGCGGTGGTCGAGCCGTATCAGCAGATGTCCAAGCGGCTGTCCGACGCCAAGGACTTCCTGGCCATGGCCGAAGCCGAGGCTGACGAAGGCAGTCAGGACGAGGTGCGCGGCGAGATCGCGCGGCTGCGCGACGAATACGAGCGCCTGGAGATCCGCCTCGCCCTCTCCGGCCGGTACGACACCTCAGACGTGTTCATGACCATCAAGCCCGGAGCGGGCGGCGTCGAGGCCTGCGACTGGGCGTCGATGCTCTTCCGCATGTACAGCGCGTACTGCCAGAAGAACGGCTACGCGCTCGAGATCATCGACATGCTCCCCGGTGAAGAGGCCGGGCTCAAGAGTTGCACCCTGTCGATCCGCGGGCCCAACGCCTACGGTTTCCTCAAATCCGAGATGGGCACCCACCGCCTGGTGCGCATGAGCCCGTTCAACGCCGACGGCAAGCGCCAGACCAGCTTCGCCGCGGTCGAGGTCACCCCCGAGGTCGCCGACGCCGAGACCGTCGAGGAGATCCCGGACAAGGAACTGCGCGTCGACACCTACCGCGCCGGCGGTGCCGGTGGCCAGCACGTCAACAAGACCGATTCCGCGGTGCGCCTGACCCACCTGCCGACCGGCCTGGTGGTCGCCTGCCAGAAGGAGCGCAGCCAGGTCCAGAACAAGATGACGGCGATGAAGATGCTGATCGCCAAGATCCAGCAGCTCAAGGAGACCGAGCGCCTGGACGAATTGAAGGACCTCAAGGGCGAACGCGGGACGATCGGCTGGGGCCACCAGATCCGCTCCTACTTCCTGCAGCCGTCCCAATTGGTGAAGGACCTGCGCAGCGGCCACAGTTCCAACCAGGCGCACGACGTGCTCGACGGCGATCTCCAGCCCTTCATCGAGTCCTACCTGCGCTGGCGCCTCGGCGGGAGCCAGGATCGGCGTCAGGTTGTCGCCGATGACGACTGATCCGGATCGCCTGCTAACGCAGCGCGAGTTCGTAGAGGCTCCGCTGCCGCGAAACGATCTCCCCGCACGCGCTCCCGATAATGCCGGCATGAGCGCCTTCGCATCCCGCATCATGCACACCCTCGAAGAGCCGGCGCCCCAGCGGCCGATGTGGCAACGCGTGCTCTACCCGTTCCTCGGCCTGATCGCGCTGGTGGTCGGCATCATCGGCTGGCTGTTGCCGGTGATCCCCGGCGCGCCCCTGGCGATCATCGGCATCCCCTGGCTTTTCTGCTTCAATCAGCGCAGCGAGCAGTGGGCACGCGACCGCATGCGGCGGGCGCTGGTCTGGTGCCGGGAGCGCTGGGCGCGGTTGCGCCATCGCCATCACTGAACGGTTAGCCGACTCCGGCTGGCGGCGCGCCGAGCACCTGGGAACCGCCAGGAACGTTGGCCGGAGCGTTGAACCCGGGCGGTGAGCGGTCGCCACCGCTGCCCAGCGCACGATCGAGCGCACGCAGCGCGTCGCCGGCGGCATCATTCCGGGTCGGCACGCGCTCAGCCGAACCTGGATCGGACTGAGGCTCCGCTGCACGATTGCCGTTCTTCGTACCGCCGGCCGTTGCGCTGGCCGGCGACACGCTCGCCGCGCTCGCCAGGGTGTCGCCGGCAAGAACGAGTCGATCGGCGACGGGTCGATCGGCGCCCGGGCCAGCGTCGGTCACAGGCGCGCTGATCGGCTCGGCGCGCGTTTCGCGAGCGGATGAAGGCGTGGCATCGACTTGATCCACGGCCAATGCCTGCGGATCAGCCTTCGCCGACCTGGCCGTGCCCAGCGAGGCGGCGCCGATCACGCCGAACGCGGCAAGTGCCACGAGCACGAATCCGCGACGAGCGCTCATTCCTTGGCGTTGATCGTGAACGTTTGCGTGGCGGTGCCGCCGGTTGATGCGAAGGTCAGGGATCCGCTGCTCAGCGTGGTGCCGGTGTAGTTGAACTCGAAGGTGATGGTGGTGACCAGGCCCTGGTGGATCGAACCATCGCTCGGGGTCATTTCGCGGTAGGCGTAGACCAGCTTGTTGCCGCCAGCTTCACCGATCGGGATGCGCAGGTCGGACGTATCGAGGGTGCCGAACGCGGTCTCGGTATCGAGGCGCATCTCGACATTGGTCAGTTCGGTGCCGCTGGTGGTGACCACCGAGGTGCCGAAGATATCGGCGAGCACCGTCTGGTCCGCATCGACCGCAGTATCGACGCGATTGACGAAGCTCTGCCAGGTCGCCGGGACCTGGGTTGGCACGATGGTGTTGCCGTCAAAGATCTCGAAGACGGCGGCATTGAAGGTCAGGAAGAACGACAGCGGTTTGACCGAGAAGTCGTAGTCCTCCTCCTGGAGCGTCGTCGTGGTCGTGTTCCTGCGCAGCACCGTCCAGGCGGCCGCGCTGACGACTCGAGCGGCGCCGATTCCGGAGAGGTCCATGGTGATGGGGAAGCTGCGGATCTGAAGGGGGTCGGAGTCATTGAAGCTGCTGTACTGCCCGACCAGGGTGTCCGGATCGATAAGGAATGTCGCCACCGATTCGTTGGCGCTCGACGTGGGGTCGACATTGACGGTCGTGGTACCGTCGTTGGACAGCAGGATGTCCGCGGTGGATTGGACCGGCGCGACCAACAGCGGGAGGACCGCGGGGTCGGAGGTAACCGCTGTGGTGGTGAATCGGTAGCGGCCGGCGCCGGTCCCGCTCAGCGATGGGCGCTGGCGGAGATTGAAGGTCACGGTGTCGGCGAGCACCGTGGCTGGCGAGGTACGGGTCGCGGTGGTGGCGATGCTGCCGGAGAGCAGGGCGTTGTCGTTGATGTTGATGCTGTCGGTGGCCGAGAAGCCGCCGCTGGTGGTGAAGAAGGCAGGATCGGATCCCGCGGTGGTCAGGTGGGTGGTGCCACCAGTCCACCTCGAGTTGCCGGCGGTCATCGCCGCGCCGGGGGTGCTGTAGCCGCTGACCCGCAACCCGGAGATCGAGAAGCGGCCATCGCTGCCGATGATCGCCGGGAAGGTGTCGCCCGGGCGCGTCAGGTGATCGCCCCAATAGGGACTGGGGGCGCTCGAAGGGCTGGAAACGCTGGTGGCCTGGAACACGTAATTGCCCGAGCGGGTCGACAGCGCATCGGCGGTCTTCTCGCAGCCCGAGATCAGGAGCAGGCCGAAGGCGACGAAACCGATTCGACGGATGCGGGACGCAGACATGGAGGCTCCTGGAAGGACGGGGATCGGCTGGAGACGCCGAGAGCGGGCTGGCCTTACTGGGTGCTGGCCCGGCGACGGTGGCGGGCGGCATCATGGCGTCCCGATTGGCGACGCTTGTGGCATTTCCCCGCTGGGTGAGCGGCTTCGGCTTCAGCGCCCGCGCTTATAGAACGGCAGGGCCACGACCTCTGCAGGGCAACGGGTGCCGCGGACATCGACCTCGACCTGCGTGCCGGCAGACGCCAGGTCGATCGGCACGTAGGCCATGCCGATGGCCTGGCCGAGGGTCGGGGACAGGGTGCCGGAGGTCACCCGGCCGACCTCCGCGTCCGCGCTGAACACGGCGTAGCCGTGCCGGGGAACGCGTTTGTCGCGCATGCGCAGGCCGACCAGGCGGCGCTGCGCGCCCTCGGCGAGCTGGGCGAGCACCCGCGGCGCGCCGACGAAGCCGCCCTGCTTGTTGATCGCGAAGGCCAGCCCGGCATCGACCGGGGTCACGGAGCGATCGAGCTCATTGCCGTACAACGGCATGCCCGCTTCCAGTCGCAGGGTGTCGCGCGCGCCCAGGCCGCAGGCCGTCGCCCCCGCCGATCGTACCGCGCGCCAGAGCTCCTCGGCATGCGCGGCGGGCAGGAAACACTCGAAGCCGTCCTCGCCGGTGTAACCGGTCCGGCTCACGCGCACGCTGGTGCCGCGCCAGGCGCGGTCGGCGAACTGGTAGTATTTCAGGGTGGTGCCGTCGAGCCCGAGGCCGGCGAGCAGCTGGGCCGCCTGCGGCCCCTGCACGGCGAGCATCGCCTGCGCATCGCTGAGGTCGTCGAGCCGGACATCCGTGGGCAGGCCAGGCCGCCACAGTTCGAGCACCCGGTCCTTGTTGGAGGCGTTGACCACGACGTGCCAGGCGTCGGCGGCTTCGCAGCTGACGAGCACGTCGTCCTCGACGGTGCCGTCCTCGGCCAGGACCATGCCGTAGCGCACCTGGCCGGGGGTCATGCCCGCCAACGACCGGCAGACCTGACGAGCGAGAAAGGCCAGGGCTCCAGCGCCGTCCACATGCAGACGACCCATGTGCCCGAGATCGAACACGCCGCAGGCCGTCCGTACCGCCTGGTGCTCGGCGTTGATGCCGGCGAACTGCACCGGCATCTCCCAGCCATGGAAGTCGATGAGCTTGCCCCCGTCCGCGCGCTGGACGGCATGGAGCGGAGTACGTCGGGTCACAGGCGGTCTCTCCGGCGTTCTGCTTACGGACGTCATCCCCGCGATCCTCGCGGAGCGCGCCGGCGATGCACACGCGCGCTCGGACAGTTGGTGACGGGATTGCATCGAAGGCAATCTACTTATCGTGTAAGCGCAACACTTACCGACACTTGCCGCATCGCAAGCGTCGACCCGGAGCTGGCATGAAGAGGTTTTCTCCCGCCGTACGCCTGCTGCTCGTCCCGACGTTGGCCGCCCTCGCGGTCGGCGCCTGGGCCGAGGAGACGCCGGCGCCAGCGCCGATTCCCGAGGCGGCGCCGATGGTCGAGCCGGCGCCGCTGCCGGTGGCGATCGAGGATCCCGCTGGGCGCAGCAGCGACGAGGTGGTGACCCGCGCCAACGAACTGGCCGCCAGCGGCCAGCGCGCCGAAGCCAGCGCGCTGCTCGAGGACCACCTGCGCCGGCATCCCGAGAACGACGTCGTCCGCCAGCACCTGCTCGCCCTGCGCATCAGCGAACTCGAGCAGCAGATCCGCGCCGCGCTCGAACTGCAGGCCGAAGCCAGCAATCTGTCCGCCGATCACGACGCCGAAGCCGCCCGCCGGCTCGCCGAGGAGGCGGTCGAGCGGCGCCTGGATGTCGCCGCCTACTTCGCGGCCCAGCATCGCCTCGGCGAAGCCGTCGAGGCCTGCGACGCCATCCTCAAGGACCACCCCGGGCACGTCGCCGTGCTGCGCGCCAAGCTCGGCTACCTCAAGCAGCTGTCGAAGGCGGTCAACCGCGAGCGCAAGGTGCTCGAGTACGAGAAGGACGTGCGCAGCCGCGAGGTCATCAACGAGGTCATCGACAAGCTCATCATGCCGCGCGAGAAGGACAAGATCGCGCGCACCATCGTGGTCTTCGACGAGGACATCGACGAGATCGAGAAGCTGCGGGTGCGCGCCAAGCTGCGCGAGCGCATCGACATGGTTCAGCAGGCGGTGGACGTGCGCCTGGTCATCGAGGACCTGTTCGCGGTCGCCGGCATCAACTACATCCTGCTCGACAGCGCCATCGGCGGCGAAACCGTCACCCTCAACGTCAAGGACGAGACCATCGACAACGTGCTGTCGATCATCGCCCGCCAGGTCAGCCTGCGCTACAGCTACGTCGCCGGCACGGTCTACGTGTCGAGCGCGACCAGCACGGTGCTCGAAACCGCGATCATCCGTCTCGAATCGGGCCTGACCGACGTGCTCGCCAAGTTGACGGTTCAGACCCAGCAGAACAGCAGCGGGGGTGGTGGAAGTGGCGGCGGAGGCGGTGGCGGCCAGCAGAATCCCTTCGCGGCCCCGCAGCAGCAGGGCGAAGCCGGCGAGGTCGCTTCCGACCTCGAGAAGTTCCTCGAGGAGATCCCCAACCTGATCGTCGGCTGGCCGACCGAGGGCCAGATCTACCTCGACCGCAAGTCCAACTGCATCTTCGTGCGCGCCACGCCAGGCGCGATCGCCGAGGTCAAGCGGCTGATGCACGCGCTCGACTACAACAGCGTGCAGGTGCTGATCGAAGCGCGCTTCGTACTGGTGCGCGAGGACAGCGGCCTCGATCTCGGCGTCGACTGGTCCGGTCGATTCCAGGACGGTGATTTCGCCGGCGAGGGCGGCACCAACAACGCCGGCGGTACCAACGCGGCGCCGCTCACCGGTACGCTCCCCGCAGGACTGATCGTCTCGGGCGTCACCGGCCAGCTCAGCGGCGAGTTCCTCGGCGCGACCCTGCGCGCGCTCGAGACCAAGGGCAAGGTCAACTCGCTCGCCGAGCCGAAGATCCTCACCCTCAACAACGCCACCGGCCTGCTGGCGCTCGAGAACGACGTCAGCTACGTCGAGAGCTACACCACTGAGAGCCAGAGCACCCAGAACGCGGTCGGTAACAACGGCACGGTGGTGACCTCGCAGTCAGTCGTGCTGCGTCCCCAGCTCGCCGTCGACAAGGAGGAGATCAGCCTCAAGATCATCCCGTCGGTCGCGCGCAACAGCGACGTCATCACGCTGCGCGTGCTGCCGCGCGTCCGTCAGCTGCGCCGCCTGCGCCCGGTGGACTTCTCCTACCAGCCGTCGCCCAACGCGCAGGTCATCACCGTCCAGGTCGAGCGACCGGAGTTCGACGACCGCAAGCTCGAGACCCTGCTGCATGTTCAGAACGGCCAGACCATCGCCCTCGGCGGCCTGGTGTCCGCGCTCGATCAGGATGACCGGACCGGCGTCCCGTTCATCTCGCGCATTCCGTTGCTCGGCCACCTGTTCCGCCGCGACAACAATCAGAAATCGCGCGCCAACCTGGTGATCTTCGTCACCGCCCGGATCATCGACCCCAACGGTGCCCAGGTCGGCGACGAGGTGCGCATGCTGCGCGACCACGCTCGCATCACCATGAAGCCGGAAGTCGCGGCCGCGGTCGAGGCGCGGGTCAAGGAGGAGGCCGCGCGCAAGCAGAGCGCCGACGCTCCGGCGCCCACGGCGGAATGGCAGCGGGGGCGCGGGCGCTGATGGCTCCCCGGTTCATCGGTCTCGACATCGGCCACGCCTCGGCGCGGGCGATCGCGCTGTCCCCGACCGCCGGCGGCGGCTGGCAGGTGCTGTCGCACGCCACCGTCCAGCGTCGGCTGCCCGACGGCGAGCAGCGCCCGCTCCCGGTGGTGCTCAGCGAACTCGACAGCCTGGTCGGGTTCTCGCGCGGCACGCTGTGCGTGGCCGACGCCGAGCACAACATCCTGGTGCGCTTCGTCGCGACCCTGCCAATGCCGCCCGAGCGGCTGACCAAGCTGCTGCGTCTGGAACTGCTCCAGCACGCCGACACCACCGGCGAGCTCGCCGCCGACCACATGGCGATCCCGCTGGCTGGCGACGAGCTGATCCACGGCTGCGCGCTCGCCCAGCCCGCCCAGATCCACGCCTTCATCGCCGAGCTGAGCCAGGCCGGCGTCACCGCGCGGCGCGTGCACGTCGGCGCCGCGGCGCTCTACAACGCGACGCTCGCCGCGCCGGTCACCCAGGGCGACGAACTCGCGCTGCTCGTCGACATCGGTTCGCAGGCGACGCGCGTCGCCTTGGTCGGCGAAGGCCGGTTGCTCGGCTTCCGCCAGCTCAGCATCGGCTCCGACCTGTTCGCCGCCGCGGCGGCCAAACAGCGGCCGCCCCAGGTCCCCAGCGGGGTCGCCGGGGCCGAGACCGAAGCCGACCTGGGCGCTTCGCAGTTCAAGACGGCGGACAAGCGCCCGCCGCCCGCGCGCGAGGACACCGAGTACGTGGTGCTCGACGAGACGCCCAA
>JACDEC010000518.1 GCA_013816645.1 Planctomycetota bacterium | reverse complement strand
TCCTACCCCCGTGTCTGCAAGTCGCAGTACGGCCGATGGCGCTTCGAGCGGAAGGCGAAGCCAGGGGAAATGCGGGACGCCGCGTGACTTCATGCCGGTGTCTCAGCGCACTAAGTCAACGGCATTGGCCCGGCAGGGTGAAGAAGAATTCCGTGCCATGTCCTGGCTGCGATTCGAACCAGATGCGGCCGCCGTGATTCTCGACGATCTTCTTGCACGACGCCAGGCCGATGCCGGTGCCCGGATAGTCATTCCGGGTATGCAGGCGCTGGAAGAGGATGAACAGCTTGCCGCCTTGGCTCGGCGGAATGCCGATGCCGTTGTCGCGGACCGAGATGGTGACCCATCCATCCGACGCCGTGGCGGCGACTCGGATCAGGGGCGCGTCCTTGGAGCTGAACTTGAGGGCGTTGGACAGCAGGTTCTGGATCAGTCGGCTCATCCCCGCCGGGCTACAGCGGACCGAGGGCAGTGGGCCGACTTCGATCACCGCCCGGGTGGCGGCGATGGTTTCGGCCAAGACGGCCACCTCGCGGCGGACGGCGTCTTCGGTATCGATGAGGCCGATCTCGCTGGATTCCGCGTCGATGCGGCTGAATTCGAGCACCGAATGGACGAGTGCCCGCATGCGTTCGGCGCCCGAGGTCACATGGGCGAAATAGACCTTGGCCTTCGCCGACAGGCTGGGGCCCATCTCACGTTCCAGCAGATGCAGGAAACTGCTGATCATGCGGAGGGGTTCCTGGAGATCGTGCGCGGCGACGTAGGCGAACTGCTCGAGCTCGGCGTTGGTGCGCTGGAGCTGGTAGGTCAGCCGTTCGAGCTCCTGGATATGCTGCGTGTCGGTGATGTCCTTGGCCATCACCAAGCGATGCGCCTCCTTGCCCTTGGTGCCGCGGATGCGGATGGTGGTGGTCGAAGCCCAGACCTCCTTGCCGTCCTTGTCGAGGTAGCGCTTGTCAAGGGACGCCGCCGCGCCTTCCCCTCGCGCCAGGCGCACCGCCTCCTTGGATTCGCGCTTGCGATCGTCGGGGTGGGTGATGGCGGCGTGGGTCATGGTGCCGAGCGCCTCGGATTCGTACCCCAGCATTGCGGAGAAGGCCTGATTGACCTTCTGGAAGCGGTCGCCTTCGTCGAGCAGCGCCATGCCGATCGGCGCTTCTTCGAAGATGCGGCGGAACAGCGCCTCGTTGCGCGCGAGTTCCTCGGTCTGGCGATAGAGATCGATGAACACCAGGATCTTGGCGCGCAGGATGGAGGGGACCACGGGCGCGAAGATGTAGTCGACCGCTCCGAGCGAGTACCCCTTGCTGGCGTGGGTATCGGTCGCGTTGTGCGCCGTGATGAAGATGATCGGCGTGTGCTCGGTGCGGACGCGCTGGCGGATCAGCGCCGCCGTCTCGAAACCGTCCATCACCGGCATGTTGACATCGAGCAGGATGACCGCGAACTCGTCGCGAAGCAGCAGGCGCAGGGCTTCCTTGCCCGAATGCGCGACCACCAGGTTCTGGCCCAGTTCCTCGAGGATCGCGGTGAGCGCCAGCTGCTTGGCCGGCCGATCGTCGACGAGCAGGATGTTGACCTTGCCGGGTTGATCGCGCAGCGACGGTTTGCCCCCGATGTTCGAATCGCGGTTGGTGGTGCTCATGTGCGCGCCTTCTTCGCGGCCACGGTGTTCGGATGGTAGAGCCAGACGCACAGCAGCGACAGCAGCCGATCGGTATCCACCGGCTTGGCGATGTAATCCGAAGCGCCGGCCTCGATGCACTTCTCGCGATCGCCTTTCATCGCCTTGGCGGTCACGGCGATGATGGGCAGGTTGCGGAACCGCGCGTCCGCGCGGATCGCGCCCATGGTCTCGTAGCCGTCCATGCCCGGCATCATGATGTCCATGAGGACGACATCGATTTTTGATCCGCCCTTCGCCATCAGCAGGTCGATGGCGCTCTTGCCGTCATCGGCGGACAGCACCTCCATCTTGGAGCGCTCGAGCAGGCTGGTCATAGCGTAGATGTTGCGGATGTCGTCGTCGACGACGAGGACCGTCCTGCCTGCGAGCACCACGTCCGGCAGGCGCAGCTTCTCGACCAGCAGCCGCTTGTCGGCGGGCAGGTTGGCGTGGACGCGATGCAGCCACATCGAGGTCTGGTCGAGCAGGCGACCGCGCGAGGCGAAGTCCATGATCATCACCGCGTGCGTCAGTTTCTTGGCCTGGGCGGCTTCCTTGGCCGTCAGGGTCCTGGCGGTGTAGACGATGATCGGCATCGCCTTTGCCAAGGTCAGCTTCTTGACCTTCTCCAGGAGCAGCGGCCCTTTGAGGTCCGGCAATCCGACATCGAGGATCATGCAATCGAACGCCGCGTCCTTGAGGCAGGCGAGCGCGTCCTTGCCGGTGCCCACCGCGGTGATGGCGACGTCGTCGGCGCCGAGCAGCTGGACGATGCTGTCGCGCTGGTGCTCATCGTCCTCGACCAGCAGCAGGGTGCGGATCCGGCGCTCGGCGAAGTCCACGGCGCTGGCGAATACCTCGTCGACCGCCTCCTGCTTGATCGGCTTGGTGAACACGCGGTGGGCACCCAGGCGCAGCCCGTGCTCGAGCTTGTCGTCGATGGAGATGACGTAGACCGGAATGTGCCGGGTGGTCAGGTTGCCCTTGAGATGGTCGAGCACGCGCCAGCCGTCGATGTCGGGCAGCTGGATGTCCAGGAGGATGGCGGTCGGATTGAATTCCTTGGCCAGCGCCAAGGCGCCGCCGCCCGTCGACGTCACCAGGCCCTTGAACCCCTGCTCATGCGCCTGATCGAACAGGTATCGCGAGAAATTCAGGTCGTCGTCGACGATGAGCACGACCCGGTCGCCGGCGCGGATCGAACTGCGGTCGTCGCTGACGTCGTTGGTCAGGTCGGCATATTCCGGAATCTGGTAGCCGATGACGTGATCGGGCGCCTCTTCCCTGGCGGTTTCCAGCGGCTGGAGCGTTGGCGGAACCGTAGGCAGGGGGGGGGC
>JACDEC010000084.1 GCA_013816645.1 Planctomycetota bacterium | reverse complement strand
GCTGATCCGTGCGCGGTGCGGATGCGCAGCGGGGCTTCATCGGGCTGGGTCGCCGCCTCCGCGACGAGACGCCCATCGTGCAACTCCACGACGGTTCCGCCGATGGCGCTCCCGCCACGCAGCGAACGCAGCGTCGCCTTGGCCCGGGACGTCAGCTGGATGCGCGTGCCGTCCTCCAGCGCGAGCACGGCATCGCCGTCCTCGCTGACCGCGACGGTGTCGTCGACATGGAGCCGCGGAGGCTGGGCGAGGATGGTCCCCGATCGCGTGACCACCGCCGTGCCGCGCCACTGGACCGCGACAGAATCGGCTGGCACGACCACCGCGAGCGGGGCGGCTGGGGCGACGGGCGGCGGCCCTGGTGGCCGGGCGAACACGAGGAATGCGGCGGCAGCCGCCGCGGCGCCGAGTCCCATCCAGGCGATTGGCGCGAGAGGCGCGAGAGGCGCAAAACGCGCGCCGCGCAGCACCGGAGCATGCGGAGCATCGCGCGAACGGAGCGGTTCGACCATATCCGCCTGCTGTTGCAGTTGGTGGCTGAGCGCGGCGGCCAGGTGCGACTCGCGGATGAACAGCCGGCGGTGCTCCCGGTCCTCGAGCAACCAGGCGGCAAAAGCGTCGCGTTCGGCCTCGTCCAGGTCGCCGTCGAGGTAGCGGTGGATGCGCTCGAGGGGGGTCATGCGCTCAGCGACCGGGCGATGCGACGATCGATGCAGGCGCGCAGGGCGGTGCGGATGCGCGACAGCATGACCTTGACCGAATCCGGGCGCAGACCGAGTTCCCCGGCGATCTCGTCGTTGCTGCGCTCGTCGACGTAGCGCAGTTCGAGAAAGCGTCGTTGGTGCGCACCGACTTGTCCGAGGCACTCCTGCAGCGCATCGCGCTGGCGGTCGAGAGCCTCATCGAGGTGGTCGGCCGGATCGCCGATCGCCGCTTCGAGCCCGGGATGGCGCTCGATGGGCAGGCGCAGCTCGCGACGCCGATGGGTGAAGATCTCGAGCCGGGCGACGCCCAGCGCCCAGGCGGTGAACGAGCGCGCGCGATCGAAGGTGTGCATGCGGCGCATGCAGGTGACCGCGACCTCCTGGAGGACGTCGTCGGCGGACGAGCGATTGCCGACCAGGCCGTAGATGTAGCCGTAGACCGCGGGCTGGGCCATGGGCCAGCTCGACGCGAACAGTTCGCTGTGGTCCGCGCTGGTGCCTTCTGATGGTGGCGCGTCGTTCATCGCGTGGGTTTCGCTTCGCGGGCGGTGGTGATGTCCCGTTCTACGGCGGGCAGGTATTCCGACCAGGAGAACCTGTCCGCAGCGACATGCGGCGTGGGATGGTAGTGGGCAGCGGTGATGGTCGACAGCGCGCGCCAATGCTCGGCGGCACGCTCGAGCCGCTTGATCGCCTCCTGCTGCTGCGCCGTGTCGCCGCTGGCTCGGAAGCGGGCCAGGGCTTCGGCGCCGCGCAGCTTCTCGGCGAAGTACGTGCCGAGGTGCGCCCAGGTCGCGAGATCATCGAGTTCGCAGAGCAGCGCACCGGACGCAGCCGGCGCGATCGCGCGCTGCTTGCCCACCAGCGCCAGCAGGGTCTGGGCGTCGCGATCGCACTCGGCGGCGAGCATCGGCGGCGTGATGATGCCGGCCGGCGCGTCGGCGCCGCGCGCGAGGTGGTCAGTGATAGATCGGTAGGCGGGATCGAGCGTGGCGTGGCCGATGAGTTCATCGACCGAGATCAGCGGCGACGATCCGTCGTACGGCCCGTGCGACGCGGCAAAGGCGGCGAATCCCTCGGTGTAGAGCGTGTAGTCCCAGGTCGCCGCGTAGAACGAGGCGATGCGCAGCGGGACCTTGCTGGCCAGGCGCCAGGCCGCGAGAAGGTCGGGGGCGCGCTCGGCGCCGTAGCGGCGCGCGAAGGCCCAGACCAGGCGCTCGTCCTTCACGGCGGGGTCGTGGAGCACGCGGCCCCAGGTGGTGTAGAACAGCCACTGCTTTTCGAACGCGTAGTCCCAGGTCTTGTGGTCCGACGGCACGTGCGACTGGTCGGCGGCCGGGATGTAACCTTCGCTGCCGATGAAGTAGCCGTCGATCAGTTTTCCGCCGTTGGTGGCGATGTGGCTGCGCACGAAGTCCGGATCGCCCCAGCGCAGGATGAAGATGTCCTCGTTGCGCACCGTCCACAGCGCGCGGAAGTCGGTTGGCTCGGGATCGGCGAGCATGCCGTCGATCTTGAGCGAATGGGTGACTTGCAGGTACGGCGTGGAATGGCCGTGCGACCAGTTGAACTTGATCTCGGCGAGCTTGGGACCGGGCAGGTCGGCCTGCTCCATCGCCCAGCGGAAGTCGGCTGCGGTGCTGCCTTCGAAGGGCGCGCGGTGGATGAAGGTGACCGGGCGCTTGGCGGCGCGCAGCCCGGCGACCACCGTGTCGAGGATCCACTGCTCGCGTTCGCGGCTCGACATGTCGCGCATGCCCTCGCCGACCGCGATGCCGAAGCCGTCGATCTCGGGGTACTCGTCGATGAGTTGGGTGACGCAGTCGCGGGTGTAGGTCTTCACCTGCTCCGAGCGGTCGTTGGCGAAGCTGCCGCCGTAGGCCGCGACGAACGCCGGCGAGACGTAGATGTTCCAGTTGAACAGCCAGATCTTCACCCCGCGGTCGCTGGCCATGGCGAACAACGCGTGCCAGAAGCGCTGCCAGTCCGCGAGCTCGGCGTCGCTCAGCGCGCAGGCCTTGGGAAAGCCGGTCGGCCGGATCATGTGGGTGAAGGGGTGGAAGTTCCACAGCGACAGCGTGTTCAGGCGGTTCTCGGCCATCTGGTCGAGGAACTTCTGCCAGTACGCGAGGTCGCGGCAGGTCTCGAGGTGGCCGGTCACCGCCGGTCCGCCGACCCAGGCGGGGTCGCTGTTCTGGTAGCTCGGCCGGTACGGCGACCACGGCAGGTTGTATTTCACCGCCCGTACCGGGAAGCGACGGCGGACCTCGGCGTCCGCGACCTTGGCCAACGATCCGCGCCCGCCCACCTGCTCGGCGACGTCGAGCAGGGCGTACATCGCGCCGACCTCGTCACCGGCCGAGATCGTCAGCGCACCGGCTTGGCGACGCACCCGGTAGCCTTCCGGGCCGAGCGCGGCCGCGTCACCGATGGTCAGGTGGATATCCGGATTGGCGGTGCCGGCGACCGCGCGCACCGGGCCGGCGCCCGTGCCGGCCAGGGCCTGCTCGAGATGCCCGAGCGCGAAGCGGATCGGCGCGCTCGGATCATCGATGGCCACGGTGGTCGCGGCGCTGGCTGGTCCGGACAGGGCGAGGGCGACCAGGGGTGCGAGCATGGTCCGCGTGCGCAAACCAGGTTCGGGGCGCGCAGCAGGGGGTCGGCGGTCCGCAGGCTGATCGACGGGCATGCTGCCTCCACTGCGTATCGTCGCAGGTGGCACGTCGGTTAACTGGGAATCCGGCGATCCTGAAGCCGATCGGCTGAACAGGTCGATGCATATGCATCACACACGTCGCCGGCGCCGTGATCCCGGGCGGTTAACCGACCAACCGTACCCGGCGATTGCCTGCGGAGACCGCCATGCCCAGACCCTGGATCGAGATCGCCGGCACCCCCCTCACCGGTGTGGCCCTGCTCGCCTTGGCCTTGCGCAGCGTCGCTTAGCGGATCGCACCTGCCCGCGTCCCCGACTGTTTTCGTCACGATCACCGCTCCGGAGTCCCCGATGCCCTCGTTGAACACCGTCGCCGTCACTATCGTTACCGGTCCGCGCGGCTATCTCGCTGGCTGGAAACGCCTGGTGCTCGGCGCAGTTGCCGTGCTGCTCGGGACCATGGCGGTGGCCAGCGCCGCGACCACCGGTCCCGGCATCCCCAAGCTGACCTTCGCGACCGGCGACGAGTACAGCCGCGAACTCGCGCGCATCCGCGCGCCGGACGGCTACGCGCACGGTCGCGCCTCGATGATCGACGGCTACCTCTTCGTGCCGTTCTTCCGCGACCAGTCGCCGGGTGGCGGCGGCATCGACATCTACGATCTCGGCAATCCCATCGATCCCGACCTCGCCAGCCCGCTGGTCCCGATCACCCGGAAGCTCGACAGCACCACCGCCACCATCCGCGAGCCGCACGGCTACGGCTCGACGCTGCTCAACGGCCAGCGCCTGGTCGTGCTGCAGGCCACCAACGGCATCGACATCTGGGATTTCAGCAACGTGCGCGCGCCGACGCGGATCCGCAACTTCGCCCTGCCCGGCATCTCGCAGCCCGTCGACTACGGCGGCATCTGGTGGGTCCACGTCCAGGCGCCCTACGTCTACGCCGGCGGCAATTCGAGCGGCCTGTACATCATCGACATCTCCAGCCCGTCCAATCCGGTTCTGGTCAAGAATATCCCCAACAGCCAGCTCGGCGGCTTTTCGGTCGCGGCGACGCACGCGATCGGCAATCAGCTGGTGCTCGCTTCGAACGCCCAGAGCAGCGCTTCCGCCAACACCCTGGGTGGGCGCTACGCGTTCCTCGACATCGGCGACCCGGTGAATCCCCAGGTCATCCGCCTCTACACCGAGGCCAACGTCTGGCCCAATGGCTACGCCAGCCTGGTCAACGGCGGAAAACTGCTGATCGGCGGCGTGAACAGCACCTTCCAGGTCCTCAACATCGCCGATCCCGCGAACATCGGCACCACCGCGCCGCTCAGCGGCCCGGGTCCCGGCGGCTACGTCAACGTCCAGGACGGCTTCGCCCATTCCGGATTCCAGTTCAGGATCATCAAGGTCGACGTGCGCGGCGCCAATCCGGTGCTCGCCCGCTCGGGCACCACCAACAACAGCGACAAGGATGACAACTTCGCCATTCCGCTCGGCAACCTGGTGTTCGCCGCCAACGATCACCTGTCCTACAGCTCGCTGATGGTCCAGAATGCCGCGCCGGACAACACCGCGCCGGCCGTAAACATGGTGATCCCGCGCAACGGTGCGAGCGGGCAGCCACTGAGCACGCGCATCGGCCTGACCTTCACCGACGAGCTGATCGACAGCACCCTGAGCACCGCGACCGTGATCGTGCGCCGCCAGGGCACCACCACGCCGATCGCCGGGCGTTACAGCTACCAGACCAACATCGTCAACTTCACGCCGTCGTCGCCGCTCCAGGCCGGCACCACCTATGATGTCGTGGTCCCCGCCGGCGGCGTGCAGGACGTCTCTGGTAACGCGGCCTCGTCGACCTTCACCTCGACCTTCACCACCGGCGGGGTGGTCGTGCAACCGGTCGCGGTGACCATGACCCGCCCGACCGCGCGCACCGTGGGTTCATCAGTCGGATTCTCGGTCGCGTCCTCCTCGGGCGCGGCTCCGCTGCAGTACGCGTGGAGCTTCGGCGACGGCTCGTCTTCCGGATTCTCGACGACCGCGTCGGTCAGCCACACCTACGCCAGCGCCAATCACTTCTCGGTCACCGTGACGGTGCGCGACGCCACCGGCGCCACCGCCACCTCCAGCGCGACCCAGCTGATCTACAACCCGCCGACCGCGACCAAGCCGGCGGCTTCGGGCGCCATGGCCTTGAACGCCGCGGGCAACCGCCTGTACGTGGTCAACCCCGATAGCGACACGGTCGCGGTCATCGACACCAGATCGCTGCAACGCGTCGCCGAGATCAGCGTCGGTCGCAATCCGCGCTCGCTCGCCCAGGGTCCGAACAACACGATCTGGGTGGCCAGCCAGGACAGCGGCACGGTGAGCGTCATCGATGCCAACGCCAATGCGGTGGCGCAGACCATCGCCATGCCCTACGGCTCGCAGCCCTTCGGCGTGGCCATCCCACCCGACCTGGGCGCGGTCTACGTCAGCCTGCACGCCACCGGTCGCCTGGCCAAGATCGATCCGGCTTCGCGCCAGATCGTCGCCCAGGTCGACGTCGGACCCAAGCCGCGCGCGCTCGCGGTCAGCGCCGACTCCCAGCGCATCCTGGTCACGCGCTTCATTTCGGGCGACGATCGTGGCGAGATCCGCGAGGTCGCCGCGTCGTCGATGAGCGTGGTGCGCACCTTCGGCCTGCCCTTGGACACCTCCACCGTCGACAACGAGCGTCAGGCGCGTGGCCTGCCCAACTACCTCGCCGCGGTGAGCATCGCGCCGGACGGCCGTTCGGCCTGGGTGGCTTCGAAGAAGGACAACATCCTGCGCGGCGTCCGTCGCGACGGCCAGCAGCTGACCTTCGAGAGCTCGGTGCGCACCCTGGTGTCGCAGCTCGACCTGATCGGCAACGGCCTGGGACCGGTGCTCGACCTCAACGATCGCGATCAGGCCAGCGCGGTCGCATTCAGCCCGCTCGGCGACCTCGCCTTCGTCGCCACCCAGGGCACCAACACCGTCGAGGTCATCGACACCTACGACCTCAACCGCACGGTGGTGGTGATCAACGTCGGCCTCGCGCCGCAGGGCCTGATGGTCAGCGCCGACGGCAACCGGCTGTTCGTGCAGCACTTCATGGGCCGCTCGGTCGGGGTGTGGGACATCTCGGCGGTGACCGGCTTCACCAGCAATGTGGTCAACCAGATCCAGACCATCGGCACGGTCGGCGCCGAGAAGCTCACGCCCGCGGTGCTGGCCGGCAAGCGGGTGTTCTACAACGCCAACGATCGGCGCATGAATCGCGACGGCTACATCAGCTGCGCGTCCTGCCACGCCGACGGCGGCAGCGACGGCCGGGTCTGGGACTTCTCGGGCCGCGGCGAGGGCCTGCGCCGCACCACCAATCTCCAGGGACGTAGCGGTGTCGGCCACGGCCCGGTGCACTGGACCGGCAACTTCGACGAGATCCACGACTTCGAGCACGATGCCCGCGCCGGTTTCGGCGGCACCGGCTTCCTCAGCGACGGCGACTTCAACGCCCGCAACACCACGCTGGGCGCCAGCAAAGCCGGGATCTCGACCCAGCTCGACGAGCTCGCGGCCTACGTGTCCTCGTTGTCGACGGTCAAGGCCAGCCCGCACCGGAACGGTGATGGCTCGCTGACCGGCGCCGCCGCGGCTGGCAAGCAGGTTTTTGCCAACCTGAACTGCGCGTCGTGCCACAGCGGACCGCGCATGACCGACAGCGCGCTCAACGTGCTGCACAACGTCGGAACCCTGAAGCCCAGCTCGGGATCGCGCCTGGGGCAGACGTTGACCGGTCTCGACACCCCGACGCTTAAGGGCGCGTGGACCAATGATTCCTTCCTGCACGACGGCTCGGCGGCGAGCCTGCTCGACGTTATCACCACCGCCAACGCCGGCGGCGCGCATGGAGCCACCGCCAGCTTGAGCGCTGGCGACCGCGCCAACCTGGTCGCCTACCTGCAGCAGATCGACGACAGCGAGACGCCGGCCTATCGTCAGGCCGTCGACGGCGCGGTGGTGATCGAAGCCGAGAGCTTCGTCGCCAAGCGTGCGCCCGCTGGCCACAGCTGGATCCCGATCGGCACCCCCGGTGGCTTCGTCGGCTCGGGCGCCATCCAGGCGCTGCCCAACAGCAACAGCGCGAACGTTGATAGCGCGATCGACGCGTCGAGCCCACGGGCGGATTACCTCGTCGACTTCGCCCGCACCGGCCTCCACCACGTGTGGATCCGCGGCATGGGCGCCAGCACCGCCGACAACTCGGTGCACGTCGGTCTCGACGGAGCGCCAGCCTCGACGTCGGCAGGCATCACGCTGGCGACCGGCGCCTTCGCCTGGTCCAAGAATACGACCTCGGGTACCGTCGCCACGATCTCGGTGCCCAGCGTGGGCCGGCATCTCGTCCAGGTGTGGATGCGCGAGGACGGCGTGGTCGTAGACCGGCTGCTGCTGACGCCTGACGCTGGCCTGATTCCGTCGGGCAACGGTCCGGCGGAGAGTTCCACCGGCGCTGGTTCGGGCCCGGGCCCGATCAACAATCCGCCAGCGGTGGCCATGACGGCGCCAGCCAACGGTGCGGTGTTCACCGCCGGGCAGACGGTGACCCTCTCGGCCAGCGCCGGGGATACCGACGGCAGCGTGGCGTCGGTGCGCTTCCTGGTCAGCGGCTCGGTGGTCGGCACCGACAGCAACGGCGGCGATGGCTGGTCGGTCACCTGGACCGCGGTGTCCGGATCGCACGCCCTCACCGCCACTGCCACCGACAACCAGGGTGCGACCACCACCGCGAATGCGGTCGCAATCACCGTCAACGGAGCACCTGCCGGCGATGCATTCCAGCAGGATGCTGGCGGGGATGGCCTGGTCGCGGTCGATCTCGAACACGCCCTGGTCACCCGCGGCGGCGCGGCCGGCTTCGCCTGGACGACCGTCACCGCACCCGCCGGGTACACCGGCGCGTCCGCGCTGCAGGCCACGCCCAACAATGGCACCACCATCGCCACCGGCTACGCCAGCGGCAGCCCGCGCCTCGATGTGCCGATCACCTTCACCAGGACCGGCGTGCACGTGGTGTGGATCCGCGGCCAGGGCGCGACCGCCGCTGACAACTCGGTGCACGTCGGGCTCGACGGTTCGCCGAACACGACGGCTGACCATGGGACGATCCCACCCGGGTCCGCCTATGTGTGGACCAACGCGACCACCGACGGCCCGGCGATGACCGTCGATGTGCCGAGCGTCGGTCGGCACATCGTCAACGTGTGGATGCGCGAGGACGGCGTGGTCGTCGACCGGTTGCTGCTCACGGTGAATGCGGCCTACGTCCCGAGCGGAGTCGGCCCGCCCGCGAGTCCGACCGGCAACGCACCGAGCACTCCGGGTTCCTACACCCAGGATGGCGGTGCCGACGGCATCGTGTTGATCGCTGCCGAGAACCACGCCGCCAACGCCGCCTCCGGCGGGCAGTCATGGAACCTGGTCACCGCTCCAGCCGCCTACGGCGGCAGCGGCGCGATGCAGGCCCTGCCCAACAACGGCGCGATGGCCGACACCGGCTACCAGACCACCTGCCCGCGCCTCGATTACCGCATCACCTTCGTCAGGACCGGCGTCCACCACGTCTGGGTGCGCGGGCTGGGCGCGACGGTCGCGGACAATTCGATCCACGTCGGCCTTGATGGTGCGACGGTGGCGAGCGCCGATCGCATGACCTTGAGCACGAGCGGCTACGCCTGGACCAAGGCGACCAGCGATGGCGTGGTGGCGAGCATCGATGTGGCCACGACCGGCACCCATACCCTCAATGTGTGGATGCGTGAGGATGGTGTGGTCGTCGACGCCCTGCTGCTCACCACCAATCCCGGCTACGTGCCGCCGGCATCGAGCACCGGTCCGGTCGAAGCGGCGCCGCCGATGCCCACCGGAGTGTCGAAGATAGGGCCGGCCCAGCGCGGCGGCTTGACGGCAGCGGTGGCCCTCGTGCTCGGCGTCGTGCTCGTGGGCTGGCGCCTGCGCGGTTGATCAACGTTCGCGGCCGAGCGACGTAGCAATCGCTGACTGCGCCGACTGAACCGTCGGTCGGCGCAGGCGTTGGACCCGCATGCCCAGCCGCTACCTGGATGTGCTCGCGCCCTTGGCGTTGGCCACGTCCTGCGCCATGTCCGCGGACCTGCCGATCGTGCGCATCGCCATCGGCCCGAACGGGGCGGTGGTTGAGCGCGCTGGAACCCTGGGCGCGGACGATGCGGTGGTCACGGGATTGCCCATCGGCATCGACCCCGCGAGGCTATCGGTGACCATCGCCGGGCTGGATACGCCGCCGGCGATCCGCTTGGAACTGCCGGCTCCGGTGGCGTTGCCCGCACCCGATCCCGCCTGGCTGGCCCGCGTCGCCGAAGCCCAGCTGGCCTTCGACGCCGCGCAGCCCGCGCTC
>JACDEC010000517.1 GCA_013816645.1 Planctomycetota bacterium | reverse complement strand
GCCGGCGCCAGCTGGTCGGCCTGGACTCCCGGTTCGCCCTGCTCGGCTTGCGCCGGGGCGCACAGCGCCAGCAGCGTCGCCACCACGCCCAACGCCGGGACACGGCGGAGCCGCGACCGGCGGTCTTGGACCGTCGGCGCGCAGGCGTCGGACGTGGCGCGGGGGTCGGGCATGGAGGCGCGCTACTGCAGCGCTTCCTTCTCGCCGAGGTCGACGATCTCGGCGTTGAGCAGGAAGAACAGCCGGCGGTTCTCGTCGTACGAGCCGTTGCGGCTGAACAGCCGACCCAGGAACGGGATGTGGCTGAGGAACGGGATGCCGGTGTGTACGCGTTGGCGCAGGCTCTTGCCGAATCCACCGATCAGCAGGGTGCCCTTGTCGGGGAGCATGACCGTCGAACGCAGGGTGCGCACCAGCACGTTCGGCAATTCGATCGGGAAGCCGAAGGTGTTGGCGGAGACCACGCCGCCGTTGCCGCCGTCGCCGACCACGCGCGGCGCCTGGATGATTTCGACGAACACCGGGACCACCAGGCTCACCGAGCTCGGGCGGATCTCCATGGTGATGTACTTGCGGTCCGAGCTGATCACCGGCCGCACGTCGAGGATCTCGCCGAAGGTCAGCACATCGATCGTCGGATCGAGGTTGTTGTTCACGACCTCGTAATCCGAGATGTAGGCGTACTGGTTCATGAACGAGCAGTGCGCGCGCTGGCCGTTGAAGCAGGTGAGCGCCGGGTGCTGCAGGACCTGCGCGTCGGTCTCCTCTTCGACCGCCGAGAAGATCGCGTTGACCTGATCGACACCGAGGAACGAGCCGATGTTCCACGAACCTTCGACCGCCAGGCCGCGGCGGAATTGGCCGTTGCTGCCAGCGGAATAGGCGACGTCGGTCTGGTTGCCGGGCAACTGCTGGCCGAGCGTGCCGTTGTAGTGCTCGGTGGTGTTCGCGCGCTCGTAGCCCTGGGTGCCCGATGCGTTGATCAGGCCGGAAGCCGCGCCGGGTGGCGCGGTCGCCGGGATCTCGTCGTGGTACTCGAAGCCGATCTCCTCGAAGAAGCCCTTGCGCACGTCGAGCATGCGCACGTTGACGTGCACCTGCAGCGCCTGCTGTAGGCGCATGTTGGCCAGCAGCTCCTCGATGCGCGCGTGGATCTCGGGCGTCTGGCTGACGAAGAACGTGCCGCCGCGGTTGTCGAGCGCGGTGCCTTCGCCCCACTGCTCCTCGGGCGCGACGTTGGTCTTGATGAACTCGGCGAGCTGATCGGGGTCGACCGCGGTGCCTTCCTCGATCGCGCCGCCGGCGAACAGGTCGAAGCCACCACCGCCGCCGCCGCCGCCGCCGCCCGAGGCGTAGGCGAGTTCGCGGCTCGGGAAGTCGCGCACCGGCGAGATCAGGTCCTGGACGTCGTACATGCGCAGCAGCACCGCGCCGGTGATCGGCGTCTTGGCGATGAAGATCGCCTGGTTCTGCAGGGCCATGTGCAGCTTGGTCATCTCGAGCACCCACTTGAGGGCCTCGCGGAAGCGCATGTCCTTGGCGCGGAAGGTGATGGTGCCGCTGCCGTCGGCGAAGACCTCGGGCGCGACGATGATGTTGACGCCGGTGACCTTGCGGAAGTACTCCATCACGTCTTCAAGCGAGGCGTCCTCGAACTCGAATTCGAGCGGCACCTGCATGCGCGCGTTGATCGCGGCCATCCAGGGCTCTTCACCGGTGGATCCCAGCGCGCTCGGCTTACGCAGGGAGCGACGCTGCCAGTCCTCGGGGTAGACCAGCAGTTCGCTCTGCGGGATCAGCGACTTGTGGACTTCCTCGTGCACGCGGGCGATGCGCTCGAGGCGGTTCTCGCGGTGCAGGTCGTCGAACTGGGCGTGGCCCTTGCGACGCGACTTGAGGTACAGCTCGCGGGCGTCTTCGCGGCGGCGGTCGAGCTCGTAGGCGTTCCAGGCGTCGACCTCGGCGCGCTTGAAGTCCTTGCGGTCGTAGGCGACGCGCGCGCGGCGCAGCATCTCGTCGACCTTGGATTCGAGCGCCTCCTCCTCCATGCGGCGGCGCTCTTCGGCGAGACCCTCGGCGCGCTGGCGGTCGCCCTGCTGACGCTCGAGCTGGTTGCGGCGATCCTGGGCGCGCGCTTCGAGCCGCTTTGCGGCGACGTCGGCGGGCAGGTTGCCCCAGTCGAACTGGTAGGGGAAGGTGCGCAGCGCGATGTCGACGCTGTCGTAGGCGAGTTCGGCGGCGGCGAAATCGCCGGCGGCCATCTGCTTCTCGCCCTCCGCCATCTTGGCGGCCATGCGCACCGCCATCTCCTGGGTCTTGACGTCCTGGATGTTGCCCAGCCACACCGCCGCCTGCTTGAGCCGGTTGTCGCGCAGGCCGAGCACGGCGAGGATGTCCTCGCGCAGCTGCTGCGCGGGCTGGTGCGGCGGATAGATGCGGATGGCCTCCTCGATGCGCTCGCGCGCCTCGACGAAGCGCGCGGCCTGGTAGAGCGCGCGCGCTTCCAGGTAGACGGCTTCGGCGGCGACCTGGGCTTCGGCGGTGGCCCCGCCAGCCTGCGCGTCGTTCCAGAAGGTCTGCTGCGCCGGCGTCAACGCCCCGCCCGGGGTGACGGTGCCATCGGCGGGCTTCTCCGCGGCGCCCAGGGCGAGGGCGGCGAGCAGCGGCACGAGGGCGGAGACGGCGGGCTTGGTCATGGACACTCCTCAGAGATTCCGTCGACGAGGCGACGGACAGGCGCGAGCGCGGTCAGCGGGCATCATCGCCATCATGCCGGAGTCCGGAGGCGGCTCGTGACGACAGCGCTAGGTTCATGGGTGGAAGGCGGTTGCGGCTGTGAAGGGTTTCGGCTGGGCAGCCAGCAGGCTAGTACCCTCGGCCAGGAGGAAACCCCCTCCGGGCTGGCAGACCGCCGACGTGTCTCCCACGCCGGCGGAACCGGAGGTTCACTTGGTCGGCGCGTTGGGCGGCGGCGCATTCGGCGCCACGACGCCGTTTGGCGGTCCGCCCGGCCCC
>JACDEC010000083.1 GCA_013816645.1 Planctomycetota bacterium | reverse complement strand
GTGCTGGAGCGCGGCGACCTGCTCCAGGGCCGGGACCGGCGCCCCGAGTTGCTGCGCCAGCGCCGCCAGTTCGCGCCACGCGGCGATCAGCCGGTCGCTATCGAGCAGCAGCGCCTTGCCGCTGACGAAGGCGACGTGCACGGTGATAGAACCGCGCTGCAGGCTGTCGCGCACCTGACGACGGATCGCCTCCTCGAGGGCGAGGTCGCGCAGCTCGCTGCGCAGGTTGATCTGGCACGAGCGGTTGTTCACCGACGAGATCTGCACGGTAACCGTGCCCTGCTCGTCCGTATGGGTGGCGCAACCGAAGCCGGTCATGGACAGCATAACGGGGGTCAGGGGCCGGGGGGTGGGGGTCGGCTGGCGGCTGGCGGCTGGCGTGTCGCGAACGCGGTCAGCGAGATCTGGACGCTGGGCTCAGTGGAAGCGGCGCTGCTTGATCGACCCGTAGCGCAGCTTGTTGCAGATGAAGCCCTTCTCCTCGAGCGAGGAGTTGCCGGGGCTCTTCTCGAGCAGCTGGTTGTAGAGGTTCTGGGCCTGGCTCAGGTACTTGTTCGATTCGCCGTAGAGCGAATCGCGCTGCGGGCTGTTGCCGGCCTCCTGGGCCTTCTGGTAGAGGTCGCGGCCCTTGGCGAAGAGTTCGTCGGCCTTGCCTTCGTCGCCGCTGACCTTGGTGGCCATCTCGACGTCCGGCTCCTCGATGGCGTCGGTCTCGGCTTCCTTGAGCGCGGCGTCGTCGCCGAGGTCCTTGGCGCGGGCGATGCGCTCGGACTTGCGCTGCTCGGCTTCCTCGCGCGCGCGGCGCTCGCCGGCCTTGCGCGCCTCGCGCAGCTTGGCCTGGGCGGTGGCGATGTCGTCGGCGTTGGTCTTGCTCTTCGAATCGTAGAAGGCGCGCGCTTCCTGGCCCGACGGGGTGTCGGAGAACTTGCGGTCGAGGATCACTATGAAGGCGTCGGCCTGCTTCTGGTTCTTGTTGTTGAGGTGCAGCACCACGTTGGCGAACAGGCCGGCGGCCTTGTCCTCGCGCACGCTCTTGGCGAGCAGGGGATCGAGCACGATGGCCCGGTCCATCATCGCGGTGACGTGGTCGTCGAGGCGGTTCTGGTAGGCGAACTTCGCGGCGTCGTACCAGGCGAGCGCGTTGCCCGCCATGGCGCCGTTCTTCAGGCGTGCCAGGCGCGCCTGGAAGGATTCCTCGCGCTCAGCGCGGATGGCGGCGAGGTCGGCGGCCTTGACCTGACCGACTTGGTCGGACGGCAGCGACGCGGCCATGAACGACTTGGCGCTCTGCAGCAGCACCGTGACCTTGCCGGTGCGGCGCATCGCCTCCATCGCCGCGACCGGATCGCCGGGCGTAACGGTCTGGTTGTCCATGCCCAGGATGGGGACCGCGTAGCTGGACCGGGGACCATCGACGATCTCGACCAGGCTGGGGTGGGTGTCGTAGTTGCGCGCGAGTTCATCACGGTCGTCGAGCTCGCGGAACAGCCGGCCGAGCGCGTCGGCACCGCGGATGATGTCCTTGGCGCGGACCTTGGTCGCCGGCTTGGCATCGAGGTCGACCACCTGGCGGGCGCTGCTGACCGCGGCGTCCCACTTGTAGGCTTTGTAGGCGGTTTCGGCCTTGGTCAGGATCTGCTGCGCCTGCGTCTCCTGCGCGTATTTCGCCGCCACCGGCTTCTCCACCGGTTTGGTCGGCGCTGCCACGGTCGCCACCTTGGGCTCGGTGCGCGCCACGGTGCTGACGTCGTTGAGCGTGTTGGCCAGCTCGTGCTCGCCTTCCTTCAGCTCGGTCTTGGAGTCGACCGCGGTGCTCGGCTCGCTGCCCGGCGCCGGTTTCTCGGCGATGCCGAACATCTTGCGCGGGACATCGGGTGCGTAGATGCAGACCGCGCCGATCGCGACCACCACCAGGGTGAGGAAGAACCAGAAGCCGCCGCTGCTCGAACGGGGGGCGCGGCGGGTCGGTTGCGGGCTGGGCATCAGAAGCTCCGGATTCGGCGACGCATGGTACGGGGGCTCGGCGGGACCGACAGGGGCTGGCAGCGCACGGTGCCCGGCGGCATCACGAACCCGCAGAGCCGTACCGCTTGATACCCGTTCGCCACAGCGCCGTTGACACGGTGAGTGCAAGCACTGCAACGACAGGGGTTAGCAATCCCGGGCCGAGCAAGCCGGCAGCGGGATCGGCGAACAGGCTGGCCGGGTAGAAAGCGGTGAAGGAGAAGGGGATGAGCACGGTCAGCAGCCAGCGCAGCTTGGCGTGGTAGATCGACGGCGGCCAGCGACCGAACTCCATCAGGTTGTAGACCGGCGGCACCATGCCGACGCGGTCCTCGAACCAGAAGCCGGTGGCCGCGAAGGCCATGAACACCGCGACGATCACCGCGAAGGCCGAGGCGAGCAGCACCAGCAGCAGGGCCAGGTGCGGCAACGAGGCGTCGAAGCCGGGGATGCGCGCCGCTGCGTAGGCCATCAGCGCGATGCCGAGCACCACCCCGGAGAGGTCCTCGATGGCGATGCGGTCGAAGCAGATTTGCAGGAACGTCGGGTACGGGCGCAGCAGCACGCGATCGAGGTTGCCCTGGATGATGTAGGTGTTGGAGAGCTGGTAGAGGTTGCCGCACAGGCAGTGGAAGAGGCCGATCGGCACCATCGCGAAGCCGAGCACGAACAGCAGCTGCGGCTCGGTCCAGCCGGCCAGCGCCGGGGCTTTGCTGGTGTAGACCTTGAGCATCGCGAAGGCCACGAAGCCGCGGCACAGCTCATCCAGGCCCTGCAGGAGCAGGTCGCCACGGTAGGCCAGCCGGCGCTTGAGGGTGGTCAGGAACAGCAGCCAGGCGAGCCGCGCGACGCGCATCGCCGCATCCTCGTCTTGGCTGCGGGCGATCCAGGGTGGTGTCGGGCGTGGGCGGTGCGCGGATCGCCAGTCGGCTCTGGACGGCCGCGCGTGGCTCGGACGATGCCGGCATGAAAGCGATCCTGCTGATCCTGATCATCTTCGGCGACCCCAGTGCCGAGCCGATCGCCAAGAGCGTGGCCGACGACCTCGCCCGTCGGGGCGGCGATCAGGTCCAGGTCGTGGTCGGCGCCGACGCGGTCGCTCAGCTCCAAGCCAAGGGCATCCGCTCCGCCGACCTGGTGGCTTCGCCGAACATCGGCGCGCACCTCACCGCCAAGGACGCGATCGTGGTCATCCAGATCGACCGCCGCGAGGTTGGCGGCGACACGGTGGTCGAGAGCCGCTACTGGTTCCAGGGCAAGTCCGACCGCCATGTCGCGGTGGTCGGCAAGGGCGGAGACCCCGAGGCGGCGGTCGCCGGCGGCGCCAGCCAGGTGCTCGCCGGGGTGCTGCCCGGCAAGGCCGCCGCGAAACCCGCGGTGGCCGCGGGCGACGACATCCAGCTCGCCCTGCTCGCCGACAAGGACGAGTGGCTGGAGATCCTCGGCGAGGTCGCGACCGCCAAGGCCGCCGCCAACGGTGCGATCACTCCGCGTCAGAGCTATTACCAGGTGCTCGCCTACGCCAAGCTCGGTCAGCGCGACGCGGCAGTCGAGTCGCTCAACCGCATGCGCACCGATCATGGCGACCATTTCCTGGTCGCCGCCGCCGCCGAGGTCATCCCGCTCGCCGACGGCATGCTGCCCGCGCCCGCGGCCAACGATCTCGCACCGGCGCCGGCGGGCGGCGATGATGGTTCGAATACGCTGAAATAAGACGTGCGGGGTGCGGGGTGCGGAGTGCGGGCGTTGACCGTGCGATCGCGGGTCGACCCCCGACCCCAATCCCCCGGCCCCCGTCTACCGCAGTCTGCCCAAGGAACACAGCGCCGCGCAGCCCGCTGCCACCGCAGCGACGGTACGTGCGGTGCTGGGATCGAGCTGCAGCGCCGCGAGCAGCAGCAACGCCGCCAACACTGGGACCAATTCGCGGTGAGCGCGTCGCGGCGGTTTGACCGCGGCTTCGAGTCGGTCGGGCAAGGAGCGCAACCGCTGCCAGACCTCGCGGACCTCCTCGACGACGCGCCGGACCTGGGCGCGCCAGCTGACCTTGGCGAGTCGCGGCCGGATGAGATCGAGGACGTTGGCTGACGGCACCAGATCCATGCACAGGCCCTCGATCAGGCTGGTGGCGCGCGACAGCATCAGGGTGTGCTGGGGGAAGACGATGCCGTCGACCCGGCGCAGGAACTCGTTGATCTTGGCGGCGAGATCGGCTTGGCGGAGCGATCCCGCGAAGGTCCGCGGATTGAGGTGGCCGAGGCTGTCGTAGACCTCGCGCGCCAGCGCGCGCAGGCGCGCGCGATCGGCGTTGGGCAGCACGAAGCCCAGGCTGGTGAGCACGTCGACCATGCCGTCGGTGTCGTTGCGTTTCAGGCAGGCCAGGAAGCGACGGTAGAGCTCGGATTCGCGCGGCGTCATCGCCGCGGTCATCCCGAAGTCGATCAACCAGATCCGCGCCGGCGCCTCGTCCCGTCGCTCGTAGATCAGGTTGCCGCCATGCGGATCGGCGTGGAAGAAGCCGACGTCGAGCAGCATGGCGAGGAAGCCGTCGATGATGGTGTCGGCGATGCGCCGCCGCTCGTCGCTGGGCAGGGTCGCCGGATCGAGGCGGGCCAGGGTCTCGCCAGCGATGAAGGCAGTCACCAGCACCTTCTCGCGGGTGTGCTCCCAGACCACGGTCGGCACCGCCAGACCGGCGCCCTCCAGCACCGGGCGCAGGCGGTCGGCCGCGGTGCCTTCGTGCAGGTAGTCCTGCTCCTCGCGCGCGGTGCGTGCGATCTCGTCGTGGATCATCGCCAGCGGCCAACCCGGCAGCGCCACCGAGAACAGCCGCAGCGCCAGGCGCAGCACGCCGAGGTCGGTGGCCACGGCGGCCGCGAGGTCGGGGTACTGGACCTTCACCGCGACTGGCGTGCCGTCGTGCAGCCAGGCGCGGTGGACCTGTCCGAAGCTGGCGGCGGCGAGCGCCGTCTCCTCGATGCGGGCCAGCCGATCGGCGGTGCGGCCCTCGTAGGCCTCGTCGAGCGCCGCGGCGATGATCGGCCAGGGCCGCGGCGGGGCCTGGTCGCGCAGCGGCGCGCAGGCGTCGACGTAGGTGAGTGGGAAGAGGTCCGGCCGGGTCGCGACGAACTGGCCGATCTTGATGAGCAGTCCGCCGTGGCGGCGGATGTACGCGGCCGCCATCCGCGCACCGTGGCGATCGAGCCCGCGCCGCCACGCCCGCCCGGGTCGGCGCCAGTGGCGGGTCAGGGTCAGGCAGGCGAGGTACTGCGGGCCCAGCCAGGCGAGTAGGGCGATCCCATGCAGGCGGCGACCGAGCGGCACTCAGCCGCCGGAGGGCTTGTCCGTGCGCTCGTCGAGCTTGCGCTCGGCCTCATCGACGGCCGCCTTGACCGCGCGCAGGGTGTGCTTGGCGGCCTCGCGCAGGTGACCGCGCACATCCTTGCCGAGCACCTGATCGACGACGGCGTCAGCCGCCTTGCGCAGGCTCTCCAGCGAGCTCTTGAGTTCATCCTTGGCGTCGGCCATGGGTCACCTCCGGGGCGGTCAGCCTACCTGCCGCACCGGGGTGCGCTACGAGCGACCGTCCCGGGTCGCGCAGGCCTGGTTGGAGCGATTCAAGGCAGCTTGCGTTGAGCCAGATCCATCAGGCGTTTCTCGAGCCCTTCCGCGCGCACTGGCCGCTCACCATTCCGGCTGGCGGCGCGCAGCTCCTCGAGCAGGGCCTCAACATCGACATCGCGCGCATCCGCGGCGATCTGGCACACCTGCGGCGCTTCATCTCTACGTGGTTCAGCATCGAATAAGTCGGTTCACCAAGAACAGCAGGTAACTTCATGACGCGCCACCCCAAGGTAGGGCTATGACTCAAGCCGAGACCCGCCCGTTTACGGAAACACTAACAGCACAGGAAGCAGTGATGCCTAAGGCTGAGCAGGATAAACCCGGGGTTACCAAAAGCCGATCGCTGGCTTACGTCGCCAATGCGCTGGGCATCTCGATTTTCACAGTTCGTCGCGAAATCAAACGCGGCAATCTTCCGGCATTTTATGCCGGGAAGCGCATGCGTGTCGATGACTCTGCCGTGGCCGAGTACAAGGCGAGGCGATCGGTGCCAAGGCAGTCGTGAGGAGGTGGATTGCTCACCGACTTGCCTCCTGGCTGGATCGTCTCCCGCCTCCCTGCGTTCACGCCGCTACAGCGGTACTCCGAACCATCTCCAACACCGCCATCAGCTCGTCCACCTGAGCCCTGGTGAACAGCCCGTCCGGCCCGTGCGGGGTGACATCGGTGAAGGGCGACTCGTAGAGCAGGGCATCGTCCATGACGCCATGCTCGGTCAGGTGGTTGACGATCAGGTTGACGAACTCGATCTGGTTGGCCGTCAGCGACTTCCGGCCGAGGAACCCGCCCAGGGCCTTCTTGGCGGCTTCGCGGTCCAGGCCGACCAAGGAGCGGACGAACAGCCCCAGTCCATGGGACGTCTCCTTGGCCTTGGCGATCTCCTCCTGTCCGCCGACGCCACTCGCCACGAGCAGACCTTCCAGCTCCATCAGGTCGCTGGGGTTCAGGGCCAGGTTGAGGCGCAGCTTGCGCACGGCCACGTGGTCCTGGTGCGCGAGCAGGAATGACCGGGCCTTGGCGCGGAACTTCTCGAAGTCCCCAGCCGACATGACTCCGGGAAGCTCGATCTCCTGATCCTCGCCCAACTCGTCCTCGAAGTTGGAATAGAGGGGCGTCCGCTGCTGTTTGTCGATCAGCTTGACCAGATCGCGCAAGCGGCGGCGGACGAACTCCAGCATGGGGACCGTGACGTCCTCCCACCAGTCGTCGGTCTGCAGATCCTGGATCAGGGCCAGGCGTTCCTTCACCATCGGGACCGCGGACTTGGCTTCCAACAGCGTGGCGATGGTCATCACCTGCTTGCGTAAGCGTTCGAAGGCCGGCTCGGCCCGCATCCGTGCCAACTGGAGATGGAGCAGGAGCAGGTCGAAGCGCTTGGCCTCCTCACCTTCGGGGTCGCGCTCGCAGGGCAGCCCCGCGATCTGATCGGATAGCTCGGCATGGGCTTCCACGGACAGGCTGGTCCAGGCTTCCTTCTTGGCGTAGCTCTCCACCAACCGGCGCTTCGGGCGCACGACGAAGTTGTCGACGTTCATCGCCTGGACTTCGCCATGCAGGAGGCTGGCGATGTCGCGCCGCACCTCCTCTCCGGTCGACGGGCCGTCATATCCGGCGGTGGCGGATCTGATGCCGGCGGGAACGGGCTGCTTGTCCAACTCGCCGATCAGTTCCAGCCGCGTTCGGAACAGGCGGGTTCCCAGCGAGGCCGCCGACGAGCCATCGACGGTTTCGGGGTCCTGGCTGAAGAACTCCAGGTTCTGGCAGTAGTCGAAGACGTAGAAGAACCGTTTGTGCTGGCCCGGGCCGAACACGTCGGGGCTCAGGCGGGTGCCGCGGCCGATCATCTGCCAGAACTTGGTCTTCGATCGCACGATCTTGAAGAACACCAGGTTCACCACCTCGGGCACGTCGATGCCGGTGTCGAGCATGTCGACCGAGATCGCGAGGTGCGGCGACTTGGCCGGGTCCGAGAAGGCGTCGATCAGGCTCTGGGCATAGGTGGTCTTGAAGGTGATGAGGCGGGCGAAGGACCCCTTGAGATGCGGATAATTCAGATTGAAGCGCTTCTCGATGAACTCGGCGTGCAGCTGGCTCTTGGCGAACAGGATCGTCTTTCCCAGGCGGTCGCCGCCGGCGACGGTCTGCCCCCGCGTCATCAGGTGGGCGAGCACCTTGTCGACCGTGTCCTGATTGAAGAGCCACTTGTTGATCGCATCGGCTCCGACCTCGTCGGGGACCTCATCATCCTCCCACTCGAGACGGTCCCATTCCTCCTGCTCCTCTGGGCTGAGATTCTTGTAGGCGATGCCTTCGCGTTGGAACTTCAGCGGCACCGACACCGACTTGGGCGGGACCAGGAAGCCGTCGCGGACCGCTTCTTCGAGGTCGTAGGCGTCGGTCGGCACGCCGCTCTCCAGATCGAAGAGCCCATAGGTGTTGCGGTCGACCTCGTCCTTGGGGGTCGCGGTCAGGCCGACGAGCAACGAGTCGAAGTAGTCGAAGATCGCCCGGTACTTCTGGAAGACCGACCGGTGCGCCTCGTCGATGACGATGAGGTCGAAGTAGCCGGGGCCGAAGCGGCGTAGCCCATCGCGCGTCTCGTCGATCAATCCCATCATGGTCGGATAGGTCGAAACGTAGACGCGGCTGTCGGTCGCCTTCTCGGTCACCAGGTTCACCGGCGCGGACGAGGGCAGGTGCTGCTTGAAGGCCTTGATCGCCTGGGTGACCAGGGCGACGCGATCGGCCAGGAACAGCACGCGCTTCGCCCAGTTGCAGCGCATGAGCAGGTCGGCCAGCGCGATCACCGTGCGGGTCTTGCCGGCGCCGGTGGCCATGACCACCAGGGCCTTGCGGTCGTGGTCGGTCAGCGCCTCGGGCACCGCCTGTTCGCGGTAGAGATGGTCCAGGACCAGGAAGTCGTAGGTCGAGAACGAGTCGACGGTCTCGGCGCTCAGGCGTTCGAGGTAGCGGACGAAGGCGGGATTGCGCAGCTGCCCTTCCAGGGTCAGGCGCACCTCGTGCGCCGACGTCCCGAGCAGGCTCGGCGCCGGCTTCCCCTGGCGGATGGCGCTCTCGACCATCAGGTTCATGCCCTGGCCCGAGCGTTCGATCAGTCCGCACTTGGCCAGGGCTTCGGCCAGGCGCCGATTGCGCGGATTCTGCTGGTCGAGGATGTTGTCCGGGGTGATGCCAGCGGGCAGGCCGCCCGGGCTGACGAACTCGAGCCGATGCGCGTACTGACGCACGAAGACCGAGCCGTTGCGATGGTAGTCGCGATGCGCGACGGCGTTGAGCAAGGCCTCGCGCACCGCGACCTCGTCGAAGGTCGGGATGTCGAGCCGGAACAGGCCGTCCTGGTAGCTTTGGCGGTCGTTGCGCAGGGCGATCTTGGCCCACAGCGCCTCCTGCCAGGCGAAAAAGCCCTCGCGGTACTCCTCGCGATCGGCGGCCGGTCCCGCCGCCTCGGACGAGCGGTACTCGAAGATCACCTCGGCCTGGGCGAGATGCCGGCCGAGGGCGGCGCGCGTGCCGAAGAGGATGAGCGCGGTGTAGGTCGGCTGCCCGTCCACCACCAGTTCGGCGCCGGTCAGGGTATCGAGGTCGCTCCAGCCCAGGCGGCGGTCGTCGCGGGTCTTCTTCGCCCAGCGTTCACGGAAGCTGGCGATGCTCGCCGGGGCGAGATCCGCCAGGGTCGCACCCAGGCACGGCTGGGCCGAGAAGTCGGGGCCGGCCTCGGCGAAGATCGCGCGGAGTTCGTCGCCTTCCATCGCCACCAAACTGTCGCCGGCGCGCTTGAGGTAGCGGCCGTTGTGGTCCCAGGCGGTGCCCGGCAGGCGCGTGGGCACGTGCACGACCAGCACGCGGCCCTCGGGGGTGGGGACTTCCTCGACGTGGACGCGCCGGTTCAGGCGCTGATGCAGGCTGGCCTCGGTGTGGCCGGGCTCGGGGAAGGCCTGGGTGCCGACGATGCGACGCGGGCGGCGGTCGGTGACGCCGAGGAGGATCTCGCCGCCGCCTTCGTTCGCCAAGGCCACGCAGTAATCGACAGCTTCTCGAAGTGGAAGCCGGTCTTGGCTTCTTTGAACTCCAGGCGTGGGCCTTCGGGGGCGTTCAGCCAGACTGATCCTCCCCCGGTTTTGTGGACGCCCAGATAAGCGGGAAACCGCTGCTAGGATGCACCCCCATGACCAATCCAACAC
>JACDEC010000082.1 GCA_013816645.1 Planctomycetota bacterium | reverse complement strand
GTCGGCGGGCGTTGGAACGACCGCATCCAGCAACTCAAGTCGACCAGCACCATCGCCAGCGCGACGCTGCCCCAAGCGGTGGTCGCCGAACTGCTCGCCAGCGGCGACTACGACCGCCACCTCCGGCGCATCCGCCCGCGCTACGCCGCGTCGACCGCGGTGATGGGCCAGGCGGTGGCGCGCAGCTTCCCGCCCGGCACCTGCGTGACCCGACCGAACGGCGGCTACGTGCTGTGGGTGGAGATGCCCGAGGAGGTCGATGCGCTGAAGCTGTACGAATCGGCGCTCGCCGCCGGCATCAGCATCGCGCCGGGACCGCTGTTCTCGGCGAAGCAGCGCTACCGCCACTTCGTGCGCCTCAACGCGGCCTGGTGGTCAGCGCAACTCGCCGACGCGGTCGATGAACTCGGGCGCATCGCCCATCGCCTGCACGGGCTCGCTGGCCGGCGCCGCCGTTCGCGGGCGTGAAATCCGGCGGGCGTCCGCCGCTTCACCTCCCTGCGCTCGACCCTAGGCTGCGGCATGCACATCGTCGTGGTGCCGGGTACCAATCGCGCGGGCTCGCTGTCGTCGATGCTCGCCAAGCTGGCGCTCGCCGATTACGCGGCGCTCGGGCACAGCACCGATCTGCTCGAACTGGCGCTGGGTCCGGAGTTCCTCGAGCCCGAAGCCTACAAGAAGCCCAAGCCGGCGGTCACCGCGCTGGTCGATCGCTTCCTCGCCGCCGACGGCGTGGTCTTCGTCGTTCCCGAGTACAACGGCAGCTATCCCGGCGTGCTCAAGCTGTTCATCGACATGCTGCCGTATCCGCAGGGCTTCGACCGCCGACCCTGCGCCTTCATCGGCCTGAGCGCGGGCGGTTTCCAGGCGCTGCGCGCGGTCGAGCACCTCCAAGGCGTCGCCGGCTACCGCAACGCGTTCGTCTACCCCAACCGGGTGTTCATCGGCGAGAGCCACAAGCAGTTCGATGCCGCGAACCGCCTGGTCGACGCCCGCCTCGCCGAACGCGTCCGCAACCAAGCCGTCGGCTTCGTGCAGTTCATCGCCGCGCTCAAGACGCGCTGAACTGCAGCGAACAGCGCGAGCTACGCCGCTCAGGGCGCGATCGGCACCAGCACGCCGACCAGATGGCCTTCGGCGTCGCGACCATGCACGAAGCAGCGCACGTGGCGGTGGTGCAGGCGCAGCCGGGTCTGCGCATCCTGGTCCTGGGCGTCGAGACGCGACGACACCAAGTGCACGATCTCGGTACCGCGGTAACGCTGGCGCTGGTCGCTGTCGGCCTCGATCAGGTTGACCTCGACGGTGCTGCCATCGAGCACCGCGCAGACGTACACGCGCAGCACATCGATCGGCCGGCGCACGGTGCGTCCGCGTGACGGAACCAGGCGGATAGCCGATGGATCGGAGTGGCGCATGGTCAGCAGAGAGCGGCGAGGGTGCCAAACACGGTGGAGCGGAAGGAACGACCGCCCTTTGCGATCGCTACTGGACTTGCGACTCGGTGGCACGGATTGGCCGAACGAACGGGGGCCGACCGATCGCAGAACGCACGACGGCTCGGGCAGGCTGCATGGCGCAGGTCGATCATGATCGTCGCCGACGCCGTCGATAGAGCGTCGATGGATCGATGCCGAGAATCCGCGCCGCCTCGTCCAGCGACCGCGCCCGCTCCACCACCGCCGCGGTGTGGGCGAATTCGAGCGCATCGATCGTGCAATTGGCGCCGACGACCGGCACGGCGCCTGACTCCCGGTTTGCGATGGCCGGTGCGATCACCCGCACCGGCAGATCGGCGGCGGTGACGGTGTCGTCGGCGAACACCACCGCACGCTCGATGGCATTGCGCAATTCGCGCACGTTGCCCGGCCACGGGTAGGCGAGGATCGCGGCCTCGGCCTCGGCGGAAAATGCGGTCGGCCGCCGGCCCGCCGCGGCGGCGAAGAATGTCAGGAAGCCTCGCGCCAGGGGCAGGATGTCGTCGGTCCGCTGGCGCAGCGGTGGCACGGTGATGGCGACGACATCGAGCCGGTAGAAGAGGTCTTCGCGCAATGCGCCAGCGGCGACCGCGGCCTCGAGATCGCGGTTGCTGGCGGCGACGACGCGGACGTCCGCCCGGCGCACGCGCGATTCGCCCACGCGCTCGTATTCGTGGTCCTGCAGGAAGCGCAGCAGCTTGGCCTGCAGGGGCGGACGGATCTCCGAGACCTCGTCGAGGAACAGCGTGCCGCCCTGGGCCGCTTCGACCTTGCCGGGCTGATCACGGATCGCGCCGGTGAAGGCGCCCTTGGCGTGGCCGAACAACTCGCTCGCCAGCAGTTCTTCGCTCAAGGTCGGGCAGTTGACGGTGACGAACGGCCGAGCGGCACGGCGCGAACCGCTGTGGATGGAACGGGCGAGCACGCCCTTGCCGGTGCCGCTCTCGCCGCGCAGCAGCACCGCGGCATCGCTCGCCGCCGCCTTGCCGACCGCAGACAAAGCCTGCTGCATCGCCAGCGACCCGCTGGCGAGATCGACGCCCGGGACCTCCGAACGCAGCCGACTTTCGAGATCGGCGACCCGGCTGTGCAGCAGCCTGCGGTCGATGGCCTGGGCCACCGCATGGCGCACGATCTCGGGCGGGAACGGCTTGGCGAGAAAGTCGCGCGCTCCGCGGCGCATCGCTTCGACGGCGCTGGCGACGTCGGCATGGGCGGTGAGCATGATCACCCATAATCCGGGATGGCTGGCGAGGAGATCGCTGAGCAGGTCGAGCCCGCTGTCGCGCCCCAGAACGAGGTCGAGGAACACCAGATCGACGCCGCTGTCTTCACAACACACCAGGGCCTCCTCGCGGGAGGCCGCCTCCTTGACCGACGAGCCAAGCCCCCGCACCGCCGCGGCGAGCAGCCGTCTCGCAACGGGGTCGTCGTCCACCACACGACCTTGATCTGCGCCGACATGTCGCTCTCCGCATCCGGCTGATGTAATACTATACGACTGCCGCTGTCCTTTTCATTATTCTTTCCGTATTGCAAGCCCTTCGCGCGATCCCAGCCCTGGGCTGTGGGTCGACGGCCACGCAACCCTTGCTACGGTTCCGCCCATGCCACGGATCGCATGCCTCCTCGCTCTGCTGCTGGTGACCGTCTCCGGCTTCGCGCTCGACGCCAACGAAGCCGCCGAGACGCGGCGCGCGTCGCAGCTCGAACTCCAGGACCGCCGGATCGCCAAGAACGATGCGGCGATCGCCGAACTGCAAGCCAAGCGAGCGGAGTTGGTGACGCAGCGCGACCAGTGCCAGGCCGACCTCGAACGCCTCGACAAGCAACTGGCCGAGGTCGGACGCCTGAGCGACCAGGCGCGAGCCGAGGCCAGCAAGAATCAGAACGAGCGCGCCAACGCCGACACCCTGCGCGCCCTCAACGAGGCGAATCTCGCGCTGACCCCGCTGCAGAAGGGCAAGCGCCCGTGGACCCAGTCGCGCGCGGCGGCCGAGACCGGCATCGTCGACATCGACCGCCGGCTGGTCGGCCGCGAACGCCAGGCCGAGGATCTGGTCAAGGAACGCAAGAAGCTCGCCGAAGCCCAGTGACCGGCCGGCGCCCAGGCATTCCCCAGCCGAAGGGCTGCGCCACGATGGCCGCCCATGCCCGCCAACGCCTATGACGTGATCGTGATCGGCGCCGGACACGCCGGCATCGAAGCCGCGTCGGCCGCGGCGCGCCTGGGCTGCCGCACCGCGATCGTCACCGGCAATCTCGACACCATCGGCAAGATGAGCTGCAACCCGTCGATCGGCGGCATGGCCAAGGGCCAGCTCGCCCGCGAGGTCGACGCGCTCGGCGGATTGATGGGCCTGGCCACCGACGCCACCGGCATCCAGTTCCGCACCCTCGCCCTGGGCAAGGGACCGGCGCTGTGGAGCCCGCGCGCCCAGTGCGACAAGGCAGCGTACGCCGCGTGGATGCGCCAGGCGCTCGAGAACCACGAGAACATCTACTTGGTGCAGGGCGAGGCCTGGGAGATCCGGACGACGGGGGTCGGGGGCCAGGGGTCGGGGGCCGGAGGAGAAGCCGACTCCGGCACCGGACGTTCGGTGACCGGCGTCGCCCTGCGCGATGGCCGCATCCTGACCGCCCCGCGGGTGGTGCTGACCACCGGGACCTTCCTGCGCGGCCTGATGCATCAGGGCGAGACGCGCAGCGGCGGCGGGCGCATGGGGGATCCTGCCGCCGAAGGCCTGTCGGCGTCGCTCGCGGCGCTCGGCCTGCGTCTGATCCGTCACAAAACCGGCACGCCCTGCCGGATCCACGCCGACTCGATCCGCTGGGATCTCACCGTCGAACAGCCCGGTGACGATCCGCCGAGGCCGTTCTCGTTCCTCAGCGGCGCCGTGTCGACCGCGCCCTGGCCGCCGGCCGGGCAACTCTCGTGCTGGACCTGCGACACCACGCCCGAAGCGCACGCGCACATCCGCGCCAACCTCCATCGCGCGCCGATGTACAACGGCCAGATCGCCTCGGCCGGACCGCGCTACTGCCCGTCGATCGAGGACAAGGTCGTGCGTTTCGCCGCCAAGGACCACCACCACCTCTTCCTCGAGCCCGAAGGTCGGACCACCAAGGAGATCTACGTCAACGGCCTGTCGACCAGCCTGCCACTCGACGTCCAGGACGCGGTGCTCGCCGCCATCCCCGCGCTCGCCGGGGCGCACGTCCTGCGCTACGGCTACGCGGTCGAATACGACGTGGTCGCCGCCGACCAGATGGACCACCGCCTCGCCTGCCGGTCGATCGCCGGGCTGCACGTCGCCGGGCAGATCAACGGCACCTCGGGCTACGAGGAGGCCGCGGCCCAGGGTCTGATCGCCGGCGCCAACGCCGCACTCTCGCTGCTCGGCCGCGACCCACTCGAGCTCTCTCGCGCCGACGCCTACATCGGGGTGCTGGTCGACGACCTGGTGACCCGGCAACCCGACGAGCCCTACCGCATGTTCACCTCGCGGGCCGAGCACCGCCTGCACCTGCGTACCGACAACGCCGACCGGCGCCTGACCCCGTTGGCGGCGCGCGCCGGTCTGGTCGATGCGCTACGCGTCCGGCTGGCCGATGAGCAGTCCACCGCGATCGCGGCCGTCCTGGCGGCGACGCCCGACGACCTCGCCGGCCGCGTGGCGGGGGAGGGCCTCGACTTCGCGACCACCACCGCCCTGCTGCCGCACCTGTCGCGCGCATCCGCCGTGACCGCCGAGTCGGCTTGGATCGAACTGCGCTACCGCGGCTACCTCGAGCGCCAGCGAACCCAGATCGAGAAGGTCCAGCACTTCCGCGACCTCGCCCTGCCCGGCGACCTCGACCTCGTCAACCTGGCTGGGCTCAGCCACGAGGGGCGCGCGACCATGATCCGGCGCCAGCCGCGCACCGTCGGCGAACTCGGCACCATGCCCGGGGTCAGCCAGACCGACGTCGAGACCCTGTGGGCGCATATGCAGGCCCGCCGGAAGCGCGCCCGTCCGGAAGTCAGGAGGTCCGGAAGTCCGGAAGTCCCCTGCACCCCGAACCAAAGCGAGGATTGATCCCCTTCTCCGACGCTACAGCGTGGTGTACGCTCACGCAGCGTTGCGATTTTCCGGCTGTCCGACTTCCGGACTCCCGGACTCCCGCACTTCCGGACAGGTGCCTTTTTCCATGGAAATGATGTCGAAACCCGAAGTGAACTCGTGGCGGATGTTCCGCATCATGGGCGAGTTCGTGAACGGGTTCCAGACGCTCAGCGAGATGCCCAAGGCGGTGACGATCTTCGGGTCGGCGCGCACCAGCCCCGAGCACCCGCATTACAAGGCCGCCGAGGAGATCGCCCGCAAGTCGGTGCTGCGCGGCTTCCCGGTGATCACCGGTGGTGGTCCCGGGATCATGGAGGCCGGCAACAAGGGCGCCTTCGGCGCCAAAGGCCACTCGGTCGGATTGTGCATCCGCCTGCCCATGGAGCAGAAGGAGAACCCCTACATCAACACCCGGGTCGACTTCCATTACTTCTTCGTGCGCAAGGTGATGTTCCTGCGCCACACCTGCGCGGTCGTCGTCATGCCCGGCGGCTTCGGCACGCTCGACGAGCTGTTCGAGACCGTGACCCTGGTCCAGACCCACAAGATCACGCCCATGCCCATCGTCCTGTACGGCAAGGCCTACTGGCAGGGCATGATCGATTGGATCAAGCAGACGATGGAGCACGACCACCACTACATCAGTCCCGGCGACCTCAACCTGATGATCCTAGTCGACAGCGTCGATGAGGCCATGGATGCGCTCGCCGACGTGAAGTGGGAACGGCCGCAAGGCAGCGACCTGGCGCCGGCCCCGGACAAGCTCGATTAGTTCCGCAGCCCGCGCGGGCGGATGAGGGGCCCATGCGGGGGATGGGCTCCCCGACTACGGGTCGCGCATCGGTCGCGAAGCGCTCGCTCGCCTGCTTCCAATCGGCAACTGCGGGCCAACATCACTTCCGCGAGATGACCAGCATGCCAGATCCAGCTCCCAAAGTCTCGGCCCGCGTCTCCACCCAGACTCCGGAGACCGGCCACCTCGATCCCGCGATCGAGCACGCCCAGCTCATCTTCCGCGAAGCCTGGAACGACCTCGAGACCCAGGTCGGTCGCGAAAGCCTGCGCTTCCCCAAGGAGATCATCTGGCTCAACGGCGCGCCGGGTTCGGGCAAGGGCACCAACACGCCGTTCATCCTGCGCGAGCGCTCGATCACCGCGCCGCCGATCGTGGTCGCCGACCTGCTCAACAGCGCAGAATTCCAGAAGATCAAGGACAGCGGCAACTTGGTCGGCGACCGCGAGGTCATCGGCCTCATGCTGCGCAAGCTGCTCAATCCGATCTACCTCGACGGCGTGATCGTCGACGGCTTCCCGCGCACCAAGGTCCAGGTCGAGACGCTCAAGCTGTTCTACCAGAAGATGCTCGAGCTGCGCAAGCTCTACGCCAAGACCAGCCAGGCCGTCAACTTCCCGAGCCCGGTGTTCCGCATCACCGTGTTGTTCGTCGAGGAGAAGGAATCGGTCGAGCGCCAGCTCAAGCGCGGGCGCCAGGTCATCGCCCACAACCAGCGGGTGCGCGACACCGGCGTCGGCGAGGAGCTCGAGGAACGCGCCACCGACTCCAGCGAGGAGGCCGGGCGCAAGCGCTACCGGATCTTCAAGGAAGCGGCTTTCGAAGCGCTGCACAACCTCAAGAAGCACTTCCACTACCACGTGATCAACGCACAGGGCGACATCGCGTCGGTCGAGAAGAACATCATGAAGGAGTTCCAGTACCAGTCGTCGCTGGAGCTGGATTCCGAGGTCCTCGACCTCATCAACCACGTCCCTCTGGCCAGCGACATCGTGCTCGCCGCGCGCCAGAACCTGGTCCGCCGGCTCGAGAGCTACGAACGCGAGAACGGCGCGGTGCTCAAGACGGTGATCGACACCATCGCCCGCGACTTCATGCCGGTGATCCTCAACCACGCCATCACCGGCCTGGCCAAGATCACCACCGAGAACGAGCTGTTCGCCAACCCGCTCGCCATCGCCATGCTCATCGACATCTTCAACGAGCGCGGCTACCGCTCGACCGCCACGGTCGAAGCGCGCGACATCCCTGCGCGGATCAATCCGCACACCAACGAGATCTTCTGCATCAAGCGCCCGCGCTACCGCTTCGAGATCAGGTTCCAGGGCTCGGTCATTCGCCGAGGGCATTGAAAGGCAGTGCGAGGTGCGGCGTGCGGCGTGCGGCGTGTGCGTATTGGCCGCAAGGCGACCGCCCCGGGAACGGATAGGCTGTAACCAGGCACCCGCGTCTGGCGTTGTTCATTGCCACCTGACCCTGGCATAGCGCCGGGGAATCCCAAAACTCCCCGTCCGGAGCCGCATCATGCGCCTAATCGCCGTCCTCTGCCTGTGCACCGCCGTCGCCGCCAGCGAGGCCATCCCCGACGCGCAGCCGCTGCCGGATGATCAGGTCTTCGCCCTGGTGGTGCTGCCCGACCTGCACGGCACCCTGCGGCGCGTCGAGCAGATCGGCGAACTGTTCAAACCGGGCGCCATGCCTCAGGGCCAGCTCGCCGCCCAGCTCGGCGCGGCCTTCGGCGACCCGACCCTCGACAACCTCGACTCCCGTCCCGTGCTGCTGGTGGTCGGTCCGGGTTCGCCCGCCCCGTCCTTCGCCGCGATCCTGCCGGTCAAGGACGCGGCCCGCTATGTCGACGCCGCGGCCGCCGCCGGTCTGGCCAGCGAAGCCGAGGGCGACCTGGCGATCATCGGCAAGATGCCGGCAGACGCGATGATGGGCCAGCGCATCGCCGGCTCGTACGCCGCAATCACCGCCGGGAAGATCGACGCCGATCTGCGCCTGGTGCTCGCGCCGGATCGCCTCGCCACCGCCTACGGCGCGTTCCTGACCATGATCGGCCAGATGGGCGCCAACCAGATGAAGACCCAGCCCAACGGTGCGCTGCTCGCCCAGATCCTGCCGCTGGAATTCGCCGCCTTGCTCGCGGTGGCCGGCGACATCGGCGCCGTCCAGTCCGACATCCGGCTGTCCGGCCTCACCGGCATCGTCTCGGTCGACAGCGTGGTCGTGGCCAAGACCGGTGGGACTCTGGCCAAGGCGCTGGTCGCTCCTGTGCCTGCGCCAGCCGACGGTTCGGCGACGCGCCTGCCCCCGGCCAAGGACGTGGCGATGACGGTGGTCGGCTCGTTCAACATGTCGGCGATGTCGGACTACGTCGAATCGCTGATGGTCTCGCTGCAAGCCAAGCCCGAAGGCAAGGCGCTGCTCACCCCGGAGGTCGTGAAGCTCATGACGGACGGGTTCCGGGCCTGGCGCGGCGACTTCGCCATGCGCATGCGCCCGAGCACCGAGAATCCCATGGGCATGGAGTTCGTCGCCGGGCTCGCCGATCCGGCCAAGGCCAAGGCACTGATGACGAGCTGGTTCGACCTGATGGCCGGGGACACCTCGATCGGGAAGATGTACCGCGACATGGGCATGACCATGGTCCTCGACCAGGACGTCCGGCAGAGCAGCGGCGCCCAGGTCTGGCGGATGCGCTACGAACTCGACCCCGCCAAGATCCCGGCGGCGCAGGCCGAGCAGATGAAGCCGATGCTCAAGCCGATCGACCTCGCCTTCACCAAGGACCTCTACGCCGGCAGCAACTCCGCCGAAGGACTCGACGCCATCCTCGCCGCCAAGCCTGGCGCGCCGCTGAAGACCGCTGCGGAAGGGATCCTCGGCGCGGGCCGCGACGGCTACATCGACTTCGACATCATGTCCTTCGTGCGGACGATCATGGTCATGGTCGGCCAGCCCGCGCCCGAGGCGAAGGACCACGAGCCGGTGACCGCCGCCTGGACCGTGGCCGACGGTCGCGCACGCCTCGAGTACAAGCTGCCGTTGGCGGCTTTCGGCGAACTCGGCAGGCAGGGTGCGCCGCCCGCCGAAGCCAACCCCGGGTTCTGAGCGCGCTCAACCCGCGTGCGGCGCGATCGTCCCTCCGGCGATCGCTTCGCACGGCCTGATCGGCCCCGGCTCCTCGCCGGCGAGGATGCGCGCGGTGGCGCGGGCCAGATCGGCGAAGGGATAGGCGAAACTGGCGAGCCCGGGGTAGATCGCGGTGAACGTCGGGCTGGCGTCGACGCCGAGCACCGAGACGTCACCGGGGACCGAGAGCCCGCCCGCCTCGAGGGCGCGAATCACCGTCAGCGCCAGCCAGTCGTTGTGGCAGAACAGCGCGGTGGCGCGATGGGCGCGCACCGCCGCGACCACGGCATCCCCCTCGCTGCGCGCGACGACCACCGGCTCCAAGC